>JANLXK010000398.1:0-25440 GCA_031365045.1 Gemmatimonadota bacterium
GAAGGCGGCACCGAAGGCAGGAAAGAAGAAGCGGTAGGCGCACAGACGCACAGACGCACGCGGTGAATTGATACGAAGACGGGGCGTTCGGGTTACCACCCGAGCACCCCGTTCTTGTATCGTCACGCATGCAACCGTACGAGCAACTCGATGCTTGGAAGGCGAGTCATGCACTGGCCCTGGCGATCTACCAGGCGACCAAAGTGTGGCCTCGCGATGAACGGTACGGGCTGACCGCTCAGATCCGAAAGGCCGGTTTCTCGGTGCCGGCGAACATCGTGGAAGGCCGCGCAAAGCTGGGCCCCAAGGAGTTCCGGCGGTTCCTTGATATCTCTTGGGGCTCCTTGGCGGAAGTCGAGTACACTCTCCACCTCGCGCTGGATCTCGGCTATCTGACCCCCTCGTCATACGACGAACTGAAGGGGCTCTGCCGGACTGCGGCAAAACCCCTCTTCGGACTCCTACGATCTATGGGCGCCCATTAGCCGCCTCCACCATGCGCGCTTGCGACCGTGCGTCCGTGCGCCTACGTCCGGAACTCGCCCACCAACTGCGTCAGCCTTTGCGCCCCCTGCAGCAGTTCGCTCGCCGCGGAGGCCATCTCCTCGGTGCTGGCGCTCTGCTCCTCGGCGGCTGCCGTGACCTGCTGGCTCGAGCTGGCGTGATCGTTGGCCGCCATCGCTACCTGCGCGGTCTTCTGGGTGACGTGCCCCGCCACCTCGCGGGTGCGCTCGGCCTGGGTGCGGAACTGGGTCGCGGCCTCCTCGACCTCCTGGATCGCCTTGGAGATCGCGTCGAGCCCCTTGGCGGCGGCGGTGGCCACCCCTTCGACGCCGTCCACCTTCCGGGTGCCGGTGCGCATCGTCTCCGCCACGTCGCGTACCTTGTTGCGGATGGTCTTGACGGTCTTGGTGACGTCCTCGGCCGCGCGGGCCGAGCTGTCGGCCAGGCCGCGGACCTCGTCGGCCACGACCGCGAAACCGCGGCCGTGCTCGCCGGCGCGCGCCGCTTCGATGGCGGCGTTGAGCGCGAGCAGGTTGGTCTGCGACGAGATCTGCTTGATCAGGTCGATGAACTCGGTGATCGACTCGGACAGCGCTTCGAGCTCGGCGACCTCCTTGGCGCTGGTGTTGACCACCGTGCGCACGTCGAGCAGCGTCTGTCCGGCCGCACCGACGTCGGCGCCGTGCCGGGCCGCCACTGAACGGATCTCCTCGCCCAGCCGCACCACCCGGCCCGCCGCCTCGGCGTTCTGGGCGGCCGATTCCCGCAGCGACTCGAGCAGGCCGTCGGCCTCGCGGAGCCCCTGCACCTGCTGCTCGGCCGAGCTCGAGACCCGCACCATGGCGGTGGAGATCTCCCCGCTCGAGGCGGCGAGCTGTTCGCTCATCGCGCTGAAGTCGCCGGCACTGCCGCTGATGGCCTGCGATTCCTTCACGACGGCGCCGAGCACCTGGCGGAGCCGGGCGCCCATCCCGTCCATCGCGCTGGCCAGCGAGGCGAGTTCCACCGGCATCCCGCCGAGCTGCACCGAACGGAGGTCGCCGGCGCCGAACCGATCGGCCGCGGCGACGAGCCGCTTGAGCGGCGTCCGCACCGAGCGGAGGGTGAAGAATGACACCAGCAGGCCAAAGCCCACCGCGGCCAGGGCCACGATGATCAGGAGCGTGCCGCGACCCTTGGCCGCCTTCTGGATCATGTCGGTGCTGGCCAGCGCCTGCTGGCTCAGCGTCGCGGTCAGGCTCCGCACGTCGCGGGTCAGGCCGTCCGCGGGTCCCCGCGCCTTGTCGGCCATCGCCCGCGCTTCGGGGGCGCGTCCCAGGTCGGCGAGAGCGTGCGCCACGGAGTACTGCACCTCGACCGCGGCCTGCTCGTCGGCCAGCTGGTTGATGGCGTAGCGCTCATCCTGGGTCAGGCCCGGCAGCTTCCGGAACCGTGCCTGGAAGGCGTACGCGCTGTCGCCGTTCTGGCGGAACTCGCGGCGGAGCCGGTCGTTGGGCTCCACCAGGTACTGCTCGGCGGACCGGATCTCCTGCAGCACCGCGCCGACAAGGCCGCTGCCGAGCTCGTTGGAGGTGACGATCCGGTCGAGCTCGTGGCTCACCTGGTCCCGCGTCGACTTGAGCGTGCTGAATCCGATCCACGCCAGGACGAGCGCGAGGGCGACGAGCACCCCCATCCCGCCCCCGACGAACCAGGTGACGCTGTTGAAGTTGAAGCGCCGTTCGTTGCTCATTGGGTCGCCTCCGCGTTGTACACGACGCCGTCACGCGCCTTCCCGATCAGCACATGCTTCTCGGGCACGTCGCCGAGACTGTCGAACGCGATCCGTCCGGCCACACCCTCGTAGGCGGGGCGGGTGGTCCCGACCTGCGCCAAGGCGTCGCGCAGCTTGGTGCGATCGGTACCGACGTCGCCGATGAGCTGGGCCAGCAGATAGACCGCGTCATACGTCGATACCGCCGTCTGGTTGGGGGTCGGCTCGGACGGGAAGACGGAGAGATACAGGGCGACGAAGGTCTTGTTGGCCGTCGTGTTCAGGTTGGCGAGGTAGGCCGCCGTCTGGTAGGACCCTTCGGCCACCGGGCCCACGCGTTCGAGCCCTTCGAGCCCGTCGCCCCCCATGAAGGGGACGTTCAGTCCCTTCGCCCGCGCCAGCTTGAGCAGCGCGGTGCCATCATCGACGTAACCGGCGTCGAGGATGAACTGGGCCCGGCCGTCCTTGGCGATCCGGTCGATGAACGGGGCGGCCTGCATCACCTGCTCGGGGAGGTACGGATCGCTCGAGACGACGGTCCCGCCCAGGCGGGCGAATTCCTGCTCGAAGGCGGTCCGGAAGCCGCGTCCGTAGTTGTTGTTCATGTACAGCACGGCGCCGCGGTCGAGCCGGAGCGTCTGGCGCACGAACCGCGCGAGCGCCGCCGCGTGCGACAGGTCGCTCGGGCAGATGCGGAAGGTCCAGTCCCCGGCCGACGAGACGTCGGGCGAACTCGCCGAGGGGGTGATCTGAAGGACGGGATTGGTCAGGTCGTTGTAGACCGGGGCCGCGGCGAGCGTGGGCCCGGAGAAGGAGCCGCCGATCACCGCCACCACATCGCTGTTGGCGAGGGTCGTGGCGGCCGTGACCGCAGAATCAGGATCCCCCTTGTCCTCGGCTTCGACGAGCTCGATCAGCCGCCCGTGGATCCCTCCGGCGGCGTTGATCTGCGACACGGCCAGTTGCGCGCCGAAGCGCTGCGGCCGGCCGAGCGGATCGCCGTAGGTACCCTGCAAGCCGATGCGGATGGGCGCGCGCCCTCCGCAGGAGGCCACGCCCAGGAGGGCCACTGCACCGAGGAATATCCCGACCAGTCGCGCACTGATGCGCGGGACAGGCCGAAGCCGCGTTCCGATCACGCCGGACTCCATTGAGCCAACGAGGCGCCGAATACCTTGGGGGAAGGCATCGGCCGTATGACAAGGGATCAGTCGGAAGGGGACGACTGCTAGAAGCTACCTCCGCCGAGCGGGGACCCGCTACCCCCTGACCCGCGACGGGCGCCGACGGCATCTTGGAAGTCATGGCCGCCCTTTCCCGCTCCCGGTCCGCTCCCCCTCTCCACGAATGTGGAGAGGGGGCCGGGGGGTGAGGCTCGATGCTGCTCCCCTCCTCGCGCCCGGAAGCGACGTTCGATCTCCACGGCCAGACCGTGCTCGAAGCGGCAATGAACGCCGAGCGATTCCTGCGCGCGCAACGGAAGGCGGGTCGGCGGGTGGTGCGGCTGGTGACCGGGCGGGGCAAGGGCGGGGGGAGCGCACCGATCCGGACCCGGGTACGCACCCTCCTCAAGCGGCTCACCGGCGAAGTGGTGCAGGAGTTCGAGCTGGAGGATGGTGACGGGAGCTTTCTAGTGGAGCTCAGGAGTTAGGAGTTGAGAGTCGAGAGTTGGGAGTCAGGAGGGTTGCAAGGCGAGCGCCCGTCCTGGAGCTCGCGATCTCCATACTGCACCCCTCCCAACTCCAAACTCCTAACTCTCGACTCTCGACTCTCAACTCTTGACTCGTTTGCCCTGATTCGCCCACCCATCGAGCAGCGGGCCGTTGGTCAGGCTTGCACTCACTTCGAAGTCACGCCCCTTGGTCCGCCAGGAGAGCCGGAGCATCTGTCCGTGGCGCACCCACTGGAGCATCCACATTGGACCCCGATGGTACTGGACGGCCGGGCCGTAGCGCCCCTCGAGCAGCTCGCGCCAGCGCCGGAGCCGCGCCTCCGAGAGGCGGCCGGAGAGCGTGAGGATGGCGACGTGATCATCGATCAGGGCGGCCCAGACGTCCACGCTCCGTCCGCTGTCGAGCTCCGGCAGCCCGCCGCGGCATTCGCTGAGTCGCAGGTCGGACCTCGCGGGCTGGCAGCTGAGTTCACCGCGTCCCGCTTCGTGGGCGTGTTCCTTGAGTTCGCCCACGGGCTGGCCGCCGTAGAAGCCGAGGAAACGGAGCCCGGCGGTGTCGGCCGGGGCGGGCGCTTCCTGCTGCGTCAGGAGCTGGGCGGGGCAAATTGAGAGGCCCCCGGTGCCGAGCAGCAGCACCAGGAGCCTCCCCCGGATGATCGTGTGCCGTCCGGTCAACTCTTGCGGACGTTCGCGGCCTGCAGTCCCTTCGGACCCTCCACGATGTCGAACTCGACCCGCTCCCCTTCCTTCAAGGAGCGAAATCCGTCGGCGGTGATGGCGGTGTGATGGACGAAGACGTCCTTGCCGCCCTCCTGGGCGATGAACCCGAAGCCCTTCGCGTCATTGAACCACTTCACAGTACCGGTCGCCATCGCAACTACCTCGCCGAAAGAAGGAAGCCGACAAGAACGCCGCCCGGGCACTCGTCCGGTCGGCGGGTGACACTCATCAGGATCAACTGAAGCGGGAACGCATCGTGGGGCACATCCTGTTCTTAAGCTCTGGCGCGCCCGCCGGTTTGTCAATACAGTGCCTAGTTCCTAGTGCCTAGTGCCTAGAATTCCGAGCCAATTGCCGGTACCCGGTACCCGGTACTCCGTACCCAGTACCCAGTACCCAGTACCCTCAACCCACTGGCCCCCTATGCTCTGCTTCACCCTCCTGGCCCTGCTCCAGCAGCCGGCCGCCCCGGCCGTCCCCGCGCCGGTCTCGCTTCCGTCACGGATCGCCCGAGTGGCGGTCGAACCCGCCGAACCGACCCTGATGCCGGGGGACACCCTCCGCCTCACCGCGGTCGCCTACGACTCGGCCGGCCGCCCCCTCGCCGACGCGCGGATCACCTACTTCGCGGCGGGCGGGAGGTTCGAGGGGACGGTCACCACCGACGGATTGGTCACCGCCGGCGCCACCGGGGTGCTCCCGGTGAGCGTCGTGGCGACGATCGCGGGCTCGCGGCCGAACACCCAGCGCATCCGGGTGATGATGGTGCCTCCTCCCGCGGCGACGATCGCCATCGACCCCGAGCCGACGCGTCTCCTCGCGGGTCAGGGGCTGGCCCTGTCGGCCACCGTCTTCGCCGCCACCGGTGAACGGCGGTACGACCCGGTGACCTGGCTCTCCGACCGTCCGAGCGTGGTCGGGGTCGATGGTGACGGCCGGCTGGTGGCCCGCATCCCCGGCCGAGCGACGATCAGTGCGCGCGCGGGTGCCGCGGTCAGGAGCTTCGCGGTCACGGTCGTGCGCAACTCGGTCGCCTCGGTCGAGCTCCGTCCCGCCCACGCCAGCGCCCGCACCGGTGACGTCATCCACCTCGCCTTCGCTGCAAAGGATGCCCGTGGCGCCGCGGTGGCCGACGTGCGTGCCGAATACTCCCTCTCCCCCGGCAACGGGATCGTCGATCCCGACGGCGCCTTCGTGGCCGACCTCCCTGGGACCTACCGGGTGCACGCGACCTTCGCGGGGCGGAGCGCCGAGGCCGTGGTGACCGTTGTCGCGCGCGATGTGGTGCGTCCCGGGCAGGTGGTCGGGCGCCTTGGGCTCGCGCCGGGGGTGCTCTCGATGGAGTTCTGGCTCCATCCCGATGGGAAGCATGGGTACCTGAGCACGTTGGCGGGGAAGGTGTATGCGGTGGACGTGAGCGACCCGGCCAACCCGGTCATCACCGACTCGATGGTGACCGACGCTCGCGCCGTGAACGACGTGATGACCACGGAGGATGGGAAGTTCGGGGTCTTCACCCGCGAGGGCTCCTCGAGGCGTGCCAACGGGATCGTGGTGTTCAGCGCGGAGGATCCCGCGCATCCGAAGGTCGTGAGCGAATTCACCGAGACGGTGAGCGGCGGGGTGCACAGCACGTACATCTCCCACGGCTACGTCTACCTGACCGACGACGCCACCGGATCGATGCGGGTGATCGACATCCGCGACCCCAACGCCCCGCACCAGGTGGCCCGCTGGGAGACGCCGCGGTCCAGCGCCGGGCGGATGCTGCATGACATCGACGTCCGCGACGGACTGGCCTACCTGAGTTACTGGAACGACGGCTTGGTCGTACTCGACGTCGGGAACGGGATGAAGGGCGGCAGCCCTGAGGATCCGCGGCTCGTGACCCAGGTGAAGTACGATCTCGAGTCGCTCTATCGCGATGTCGCGGCGGCCGGCGGACCCGGCTTCATCCGCGGCACCCACACCGCGTGGCGCACCGATCGCTACGTGATCGTGGGAGACGAGGTCTTCGCCGCCCGCAACAATCCGGCGGCCGGCCTCGGCGTCCTCGGCTTCGGGCGCGCGTATGGCCGGCTGCAGGTGGTGGACGTGGGCGACCTCGCGCACCCGCGGATCGTGGCCTGGTATGAGCCCAGGGACGGCGGCACCCACAACGTGTGGGTCGCGGGCGACACCCTCTACCTCGGCGACTATCAGGGCGGGCTCCGCGTCGTCGACATCACCGGCGAGCTCCGGGGCGACCTGGCCCGCCAGGGGCGCGAGGTCGCGGCGATCTACACCGGCGCCAAGGACGGCCAGACCCCCAACGTCTCGATGGCATGGGGGGCGGTCTATCGTGACGGCTACATCTACGTGCCCGACATGAATGCGGGGCTGGTCATCGCGCGGGTGGAACCGCGGGGGAGCCTCACGCCGTGAACCCCTCCCCCTCTCCCAAAGGGAGAGGGGGCCGGGGGGTGAGGTCTGAATGCGAAGGGGCCGGGGGGTGAGGATTCGCGGCAACACCGCACTCTTCATAGCTTACAGGCATGTCGCTCCCCGGCACCCTCGTCCTTAAAGCCTTTCCCGACCGCGCGGAGGCGCTGGCACATTGCCTGCTCCGCGCGGGGGAGGCGCCGAGGCTGCTGGCGTACGACGAGCACGTGGGGTGTTCGATGGAGATGGCGCTCACCGCCCTCGAATGGACCGGGGCGGTGGGAGTGCTGCACGACGGCGACCTGGTGCACGCCGCCCGCCTCACCAGTGAGACCGCGAGCTGCGTGATCGAGCGCCAGACCGAGGGAAAGAAGCGGCAATACGTCTACCTCGGCCCGCGGATCGACGCGCCGATCATCGATCTGTTCGAAGGGAACGTGCTCTACGACGAGCCGGGAGTGCGGGCCGTCGAGTTCGCCCAGCGGGCGCACGCCCTGGCCCATTTTCTCAGGGCTACCGACGGCACCGGTGCGATCCTCTCGATCCTGTCGCGTCGGGCGCCGGAGGTACGGCACCTGAAGCGGTGGCTCAGTCCCGCGCTTGAGGCGCTCGGTATCCCGCGGCCGATGATCGCCGGGTGGTTCAGCGCCGCCGGCGGCGGGGTGCTCTTTCATCCGGCGCAGGGAGAGAGCGAGTTCCGGTATATCGAGGCGGGGCTCGAGCCGTAAGTTGAGACGGGAGGAGACCGCGGATTGGCCTCCTTTTTCGACTCCTATCGCCTTCTTTCGTCTCCTCTCGTCTCACTCTCCTTGCACCTAACTCATCCGAAGATGTGGATACACATCTCCACAAAGGGGTGGACAACCCCGTTACATCGTTGTGGAGACGCGACTTAGCTGTCCACATTTTAAACAGTTGAAGTGGCGTAAGCCGAAGATTGACAGGCACTTGCGAGCTTTTTGGAAGTCCGTAGCTTGGGTTCACCCATTGTTGGGCGCGGTCTGCTGGCCTCGTGCCACGGAAACCACCCGATGATGTGCTCCGGCGTGAATTCAGGGGAGCTGGCCGATGCAACCAAGGGCTAGGCTGGCGGTGATCCTGGGGCCACACGGCCAGAGCTGAAGGAGGCTGTCGCGTCTCTCCTTCCACCCCGATGTAGCGCCTCGGGGTGCAGTGTGAAGGGCCGGTCCGCGACCTGGTCCGACTCACAGCGCTTGCGACGACGAACCTGACGGGGGTCATGACCTGGTCAGGGGATCGAAGCCGAGGCCCGTACCAGCCCTACCGAACGGCGGAACAGCCGACCGGCGGCAGTGCGGAGAAGAACGGCGGGCTTGCCCCCGACCTCGGGTAGTCGACGTGCGGGACGGCCGCTTGGGGAAGACCCAGGCGGTCGTCCTATTTGCGACCATCGGAGTAGGTGGCGGGCTGAGACGGGAGGAGACGCAAGGAGTCGTCTCCTCTCGTCTCCTTATGTCTCCTCCCGTATCACTTTCCCCAGTCCGATCTTCCCCTGTAGGCACGCCTCTTATCGAGCTCCCAGAGCCCTTTCTGGCTCACCAGCTCGTCCTTCTGGAAGTTGGCACCGTTGTCGAGCGCGTCGTTGAAGCTGGCGGTCTTGGCGCTCGCGTTGTCGGCGAAGTGCACGATCTCGGCCTCGAGCGTGGCCGGCCGCACCGGGGCGCCGTACTCGAGCACACCGTGGTGGCTCAGGACCAGGTGCTGCAGGATGTCGAGCTCCTGCTCGGTGCAGGGCATCGCCTTGGCGGCGCGGACCCGACGCTCGAGTTCGAGCGCGCCGAGCACCACGTGGCCGTAGAGCACGTTCTTCTCGGTCGGCGCGAAGACGCCGTCCCAGCGGTACGCCTCGAGCTTGCCGATGTCGTGGAGCAGCACCCCGGCCGTCACGAGGTCGACGTCGGCCCGCGCGATCTTGGCGACGTGGCGCCCGATGCTGATCACCTCGACCGTGTGCTTGAGGAGCCCGCCGAGCTCGGCGTGATGCCCCACCGTGGCCGCGGGACACTGCTCGTAGCGCCGGCGGAAGTCCGCGTCGTCATAGAAGAGCCCGACCGTCGCGCGGAGGCGCGGGCCCTTGATCTCGCCAAGCCACTTGTCGACCGATTCCCAGTACTTCTGGCGTTCCGCCGGGGTGATGGACGGCAGGAGCTGCGACTGGTCGATGCTTCCCTTGGGGAGGACGCGGATCGAAGTGACCCGGAGCTGCGCCGTCCCCTGGTACGCTCCGGCCTCGCCGATGACCTGCACGATGGCGCCCTTGCCCACCCCGGCGACCTGGTGGAGCTGCTCCTCCCAGAAGGGGGCGGTCTTGATGGTGCCGCTCGCATTGCCGAGGGTCAGGGTGGCGAACGACTTGCCGTCCTTCGTCGTGCGCTCGTCGACCTCGTGGACCAGAAAGGGGTCCTGGACGCGGGCGCCGGGCGAAAGGGTCTTGAGATCGATCATGGTCGCCTGCTGAGTTGGGAGTCTGGAGTAGGGAGGGTTGCAGGGCAAGCACCAATGCTGCACTTGGTGGACCGAGGGGCCGCCGGGCACCCCTCCGAACTCCCCACTCCCGACTCCTGTGGAGACGTGAACAACTTAGGGGCAAAGCGCCCCGATTGGGACGTCCAGGCCGGGGACGGCCATTCCTCCTGGCGACCCGGTGCGACATTGACTCACCCAGGCGTCTCTCTTCACAAGCGCTTCGAGGTCGAAATGGTCGTCGAGTTCCATTATGGATTCATCGGCCGGCCCGAACCCAAAGTGAGTGACCGATGAGCTTCCTCCGCATCCTGGTCGTCCACGAAGAAGGAGACCCCACTCTCGCTTCCCTGGCCGCGTCGTTGCGCGATGCAGGGCACGAGGTCCGGGTGGCGAGTCCGGTGGTGGCCGCCGATCTTCTGGTGCCTGGGGGTCCGGTCTTCGACGCGGTCCTCCGTGCACCGATCGCCGCCGCCGAGACCGGCGACACCCCCGCGCCCCTCGATGACGCCGAACGGCACCACATCGCGCGGACCCTCCGCCATACCCATGGCAACAAGCGCCAGGCCGCCCATCTCCTCGGCATTGCACGGTCCACGCTGCTTGCGAAGGTGCGCAAGTACGGGCTGTAGCCCGAACGAGCGATAGCGTGGTCACCTGATACCCCCGTATTTGTGCGGGGTGTGACGCAGGGCATTGCGTTGCATCCCGCCGTTGCCATTCTTGGAGGAGCTGAAACTTCTCGTCACCCTTAGAGTCGCGCATGCGCACTATCTGCTTCATTCTGTCCGCTCTCGTCGCCGCGCCGCTCAGCGCCCAGCGTCCGATCCCATCCAGTGAACACCTGTCCGGCCGTCTCAGCTACGATGGGCACGGCACCTTCGGTGGCTTCGTGGGCACCACCGA
Source organism: Gemmatimonadota bacterium (assembly GCA_031365045.1). Lineage (GTDB taxonomy): Bacteria > Gemmatimonadota > Gemmatimonadetes > Gemmatimonadales > GWC2-71-9 > CAMLHU01. The sequence goes on from JANLXK010000398.1 coordinate 10,461, forward strand.
CTCGGTGCTGGGGCGCCTGAACGCCGCCACCGACCTTGCGCGCGTCACCGGGTATGTCGCGGCCCGCGCGCAGACCCTCAAGACCGGGAACGGCAAGCGCGACCGCGATCAGTACTCCTCGCTGGAAGTCGACGCCTTCCCCTACATCCGCTACGAGGTCGACAGCCTGACCGTCGGCGCGACCCACGGCGACACCCTCGCCGTGGTGCTCCACGGCCGGTTCGACATCCACGGCGTCCAACGAACGGTGGATCTGCCCGCGCGGCTCCTCCTCACCCGGACCAGCGCGCACCTCCTGGCCGACACCCCGCTCAACCTGACCGACTACAAGATCGGCGGGCTTTCGAAGTTCTTCGGGGCGCTGAAGATGGATCCCAGGATCGTCGTGCACATCGATGTCACCTTCAGACTGGCCGAGTGAGAAGTGAGGAGTGAGGAGTGGGGCTCCCCGGAGTCCACATCTCACTCCTTACTTCATACTCCTCACTCTACGCGCACCCTCCCCAACCTCGAAATGATCACCTTCCGGTGCGCGGCGCCCTTGCGGAGCGTGTAGGTCGTGTTCGACCCGCCGATGGTGTAGCCGTAGGGGATGAAGCGCAGGACGCGCGGATTGCCGACGACCTCGAGACCGTAGGCCAGCGGGCCGGCGCGGCGCCAGACGAGCGTGGTGTCGCGGCCGAGCGCGGTGCGGAGTTCGAGGGTGTCGGGGGCGAGCCGGAGCAGGGCCACCTGCTGGCTGGTGATGGCCGCGAGCCGCGCTTCGCGATGGGCCAGGATGATCTGCTCCGCGCCGGCCTGGACCGCCATCCGGTCGCGGGCGTGCAGCAGCGCCGGGACGACGAGCGCCGTTGCGAGCGCCGTCAGGCAGATGACGACGGCGAGTTCGGGAAGGGAGAAGCCGCGCGGGCGCATGGCCCACGGTAGCGCCGGAATGCGCTGGTGCCGTCACCCGCGTTGCGCAAGCCGTGGCGTTCCAGCGCGGACTTGCCGCCCGCGGTGCCGGGGGGCAATTTGACGTTGACACCATGCCCGCCCTTCTCGACCTCCCGCTCCCCGCGCTCGTCCCCGACGAGATCCCGAGTGCTGTCCTCGCGGCAGCCGAGCGCGTGCTGCTCGAGTCGCTGGCGCGGAACGGGGACGGGCCGGAGCTCCGCAGTCAGGCGCTGGTCGAGCTGATGGCGCTCGAGGTGACCTGTGGGGACGAGCTCTCGTTCGAGCGGCTCCGTCACGAACTGGCCGGGCTCGAGCTCACCCCGCCGGTCGAGACCCTGTACCGCGCCCGGGTAGCGTGGGGCCTGGCGCGCTTCGGCCGGTCGGGTGCGGCACACCGTTGGGTGCAGAACGCCTGGCGCGGGGCGCAGGGGAACGAGCTGCGCGAATGGCTCCTGGAGTTCGACCGCCTGCTCGACCTCGACGGCCGATGACCCTTCCGGACACCCTCGTCGATCCGCTCGCCGCTCTCCGCGCCTATCGCGTCCTTGCCCCCTGGGGGCTCCGCGATCTCGCGGCGCTGGCCGGCGGGGTGCTGGAAGCCTCGGGGGTGATCCCCCTGAGCGCCGCCGCGCGGACCCGCCCCACTGAACGGACCATCCGGTTCTACGTCGCGCGCGGACTGGTGAGCCCTCCCGAGGGGCGCGGCACGGCGGCGATGTACGGCTACAAGCACTTCCTCCAGGTCCTCGCCATCAAGCTCCGGCAGATGGAGGGGGCGACGCTCGACGTGCTCACCCGTGAATTCGCCGATCAGGCGGGGGACCAGCTCGAGCGCCGCGTGGCGAGCGTGCTCGGCCCCCAGCTCCCGCCGCCGGGCGAAGTGGCGCACGGGGCCGCTGCTCCCTCACGGGGACGCGGGGCCCGCGCACTCGCGCCGAAGCACCCGGGGCCGGGGCCTCAGACGGCGGTCGGGCTGCATCGCCGGCTCCTGGTCGCGCCCGGCGTCGAGCTCCTGATCGACGCCAGTCATCCCGCCTTCGACACCCCCGGCGGCGAGGCGGCGCTGATCGCGGCACTCCGCGCCGCCCTCGCCCGCTAGATTCCCTCCGTTCCTCGTCCCTTTCCGGAGTGCCCCTGATGGGTCCCATCATTTTCTTCGTCCTGCTCGCCGTGCTCGCCCTCTGGGTCATCGGCGCGTACAATCGCCTGATCGCCCTCAAGAACCAGGTGGTCAACGGCTGGAAGCAGATCGACGTGCAGCTGAAGCGCCGCCACGATCTCATCCCCAACCTGGTCGAAACGGTGAAGGGGTCGATGAACTTCGAGAAGTCGACGCTCGAGGCGGTCATCAGCGCCCGCAACAAGGCGATGGGTGCCAGCGGCGTGAAGGAGACCGCCGCGGCCGAAGGCCAGTTGACGCAGGCGCTGGGCAGGCTCTTCGCGTTGAGCGAGGCGTATCCGGACCTCAAGAGCAACCAGAACGTGCTTCAGCTGCAGGAGGAGCTGACCGGCACCGAGAACAAGATCGGCTTCGCCCGCCAGGCCTACAACGACGTGGCCACCCAGTACAACACGGCCCAGATGCAGTTCCCGACGAACATGGTGGCGGGGCTCGCCAAGGCGGTGCCGGCCGAGCTCTGGGAGATCGAGGACGCCGCCGAGCGCGCCGTGCCCAAGGTGGACCTCGGCTTCGGCGCGCCGAAGGCGTGACGTGAACGAACCTCTGGGACCAGCAGGCGTCGAACCGGCACAAGTCGGCACTGCTGGTCGCGGGGTTCGTGCTCTTCTTCGCCTGGGTGGGGTTCGGCGGGGACCTGGCGTTCTATCTCGCCACCCGCGACCTCCCGCCCACGCAGTACCACCACGTGATCCCCTGGGTCGGGATGATCGTGGTGGCGGTGGCCGGCGCGATGGTGTGGCACGCATGGACCAGCGGCGCGGAGCGGGTGCTCTGGGCCGCTGGTGCGCGTGAGGTGGTCGAGCCCCGCGGGCTCGAAGAGCAGCAGCTCGTCAACGTGGTCGAGGAGATGGCGATCTCGGCGATGCTCCCGAAGCCGAGGATCTGGATCGTGCCCGACAATGATCCCAACGCCTTCGCCACCGGGATCGACACGGCGCATGCCCACATCGCCGTCACCGAGGGCCTGCTGCATGCGTTGAACCGCGAGGAGCTGCAGGGAGTGGTGGCGCACGAGTTCTCCCACATCCGGAACCTCGACGTGCGGCTGATGACGCTGTTGGCCACGATTGTCGGCGCGGTCGCGCTGATCGGGGACGGGTTGGGGCGCCACTTCCGCTTCGGCGGCCGGATGGGTGGCTCGCGGAACGGGGGCGGAAAGGGAGGGAATCCGCTTGCGCTGGTGGTACTGGTGCTCTGGGTCATCACCCTGATCCTGGCACCCTTCATCACCCGGCTCCTCGCGATGGCGGTGAGCCGGAAACGGGAATACCTCGCCGACGCCACCGGGGCGGAGCTTACCCGCAATCCCGGCGCGCTCGCCTCCGCGCTCGAAAAGCTCACTGCCGCCGCCGCCCCGACCCGCGCCATCACCAAGGGGGCGGCGCATCTCTGCATCGTCGATCCCCTCGGCCGCGCGTTCAACGAGGCCGACGGCCGCACCGCCGACCTGTTCGGTTCGCATCCGCCGATCTCGCAGCGGATCACCCGGCTGCAGGGGATGGCGTACATGTATGCGAAGAAGAACTCGCAGGCTGGTGCTGACGAGCTGACGAGCTGATGCGGGGGCTGACGAGCTGATGGGTCCCTTCACTCCCGCGACGTGGATCGCGCTGGCCCTCGGTCTGTTCGTCACCGGGGGCATCGTGCTCTGGGCGGTGCGTTCCACCCGCGAGGCGATCCGGCGCTGGTTCCGCGACCGCGCGCTCGCGGCGGTACGGCGGTTCCGCACCCGGGTCGATCGCTACAAACTCGTCGAACGGGACCGGATCCGGGACGAGCTGATGCTCGATCCCGAGATCCACGCCGCCATCGGGCGCCATTGCCGCGAGCACAAGCTCACTGAGCCGACGGTGCGGTACCGGGTCGAGAAGTACATCGACGAGATCGTCCCGTTCTTCAACGTCCTCTCCTACTACCGGCTCGGGTACAACCTCGCGCGGGGGTTGATCCACCTGTTGTATCGCCCCACGGTCGCCTATCAGGACGCCGGAGCGCTCGAGCGCATCCCCAAGAAGGACGTGGTGGTCTACCTGATGAACCACCGCTCCAACGCCGACTACGTGGTGGTGGCGTTCGTACTGGCCCAGCGGGTGAGCATCAGCTACGCGGTAGGCGAGTGGGCGCGGACCTGGCCCCTCGAGTTCGTGTTCAAGAGCTTCGGGAGCTATTTCATCCGGCGCCGCTACCGGGAGCCGCTCTACCACACCGTGCTGGAGCGCTACATCCGGCTCATCACCCGGAACGGGGTGACGCAGGGGATCTTCCCGGAAGGGGGGCTCAGCACCGACGGCGCGCTCCGTCCCGCCAAGATCGGGCTGCTCGACTACATCGTCCGCACCCTCGACGACCCGGCCTTCGGGCGCGACATCTGGTTCGTGCCGGTGGGGATCAACTACGACCGGGTGCTCGAGGACCGGACCCTCATCCGTGAACGGATCGTCCATGCGCGGCAGGCCCCGAAGCTGGCGCAGGCGGGGACGGTGCTCTGGTACCTGATGGAGAACGCGGCGCGGCTGCTCACCCGGCGGCTCAAGCGGTACGGCCGAGTGGCGGTGACCTTCGGGACGCCGGTGAGTGCGCGGGCCTGGGTGGCGACCGAGCCGCCGGGGTTCCTCGCACTCCCCAAGGAGGAACGGCTGCCCCGGGTGCAGGCCTTCGCCGACCGGATGATGCACAAGATCGGCGCGGTGGTGCCGGTGACACCGGTCCCCCTCGGCGCGGCCGCCCTGCTCTCGTTCGGGACCAGCGCGGTGGCGCACGACAAGCTGCTCGAGCGGATGGATGATCTCCGCGACCGCCTGGCCGAGGCCAATGCCAAGCTGGTGCGCGATGAGCTCCCCATCACGGCTATCTGGGAGCGCGCCGAGCGGATGTTCGTGCTGCGCCGTTGTCTCACCCGTCAGGGTGATACTTGGATCATCCTGCCGCGCCAGCGTCCGCTGCTGGAGTACTATGCCAACTCGATCCGGCACCTGGTGCCCGCCGACCAGGCGGTGCATTTCTCGCCGGCGCACGAGGGGGATTCGACGTTGCCGCGGCTGGCGACACGGGAGGAGATGGAGGAGCGGCAGGCGCGTAGGCGGTGAGGCGGGTCGCACACACGTCATCCTGAGCGAAGCGAAGGATCGGCCTGCGCACAAGCCGATTCTTCGCTTCGCTCAGAATGACGCCATTCGCAACCCCCGCCTGTCCGCCTGTCCGCCTGTCTACCTGTCCACCACCGCCACCACCTGTGCCGCGAAGGTCGCCGGGTCGAACGGCAAGGGAAGCAGGAGGTCGCAAGGGCACTCCGCCGCGTCCACCGAGCCGGGCACCGCGAGCACCATGAGCCGCCACGGGCGTCCTCGCACGGAGACCGCGCTCGCGCCCAGTGCGTCCGCGCGCCCGAAGCCGGCGATGACCACCATGGTCGGGGACGGCCCTTCCGCGAGGCGGATGGTCGTCTCCTCCATCGTCTCGAACGCTTCGGGATCGAACCCCGCGCGCCGGAGCAGCACCGTGAGCACCCGCCGGATGGGGACATCCTTCGCGGTCACGACTGCACGCCCCCGGAGCCCCGGTATCACCGCGACGCTCTCGAGGTCGGCCATCTTGATCGTGCCCGCGAGATAGTCGGTGTTCTTGGCCGCATCGGATTCGCCGGCGCGCTTGACCGCCGCGCGGATGCGCTCGAGGGCGCTGCGGATGACCGTGAGTCCCTGCGCCATCGTGGGGGAGAGACCGGGCTCCTCCTGCAGCAGCTGCGACTCGGTGAGGGCCGCCATCAGGGGGTTGTTGATCTCGTGGTGGAGCGCGACGGTCATCTCCCCCACTGCCGACCGGCGTTCCGTGGCCACCACCTCGCGTTCCGCGTTCTCCAGCGCGTCGCGGAGCGCCAGGGAGCGCCGCACCCGTTCGACCGTGGTCGGGAGGAGTTCGATGAATCCGGCGTCCTTCGACACGTAGTCATCGGCGCCGTGCCGGAGTGCGTCGGCGGCGACCTGTTCCGCGCCGTGTCCGGTCACGATCACCACGGCAGGACGGGTAGAGCGCTCCCGGAGACGTCGTAGCACGTCGAGGCCGTTCCCATCCGGAAGCTGGATGTCGAGCAGCACCACGTCGTGCGCGTTGGCCTGGGCCAGGGCGTCGGTCGCGGTCCCCACTACGGTGGGGCGGGCGAACCCGCTGGCCATCAGCGCGACCGTGGCGAGCTTCGCCTGCAGCGGGTCGTCATCCACCACGAGAATGCGGAAATCCAGCTTAGACACCGGCGTGCTCCCCGGTCTGGAACCCGATGCGGGCGAACTTTTCCCACCCGCTCTTGCCGCGCCAGGCGTCGAACTGCCCGCGGAGCCGCCACCAGAGCGACAGGGGACGCCAGACGAACGGCTCCAGCACGGCGTAGGCGAGCATGATCCCGACGTCGCGCGGGCGGGTATACGGGAGCAGGCTCCGCTGCAGCCGGTCGGCCAGCCCGTATCGGAAGCGCCACGCCCCCACGATGATGGCGAGCAGGTTCACGAACACGGCATAGGCGCTCGAGACCAGGAAGAAGGCCAGGAAGTAGGAGCCCGAGATCACCGGGCGCCCGCTCAGGCGGCCCAGCAAGAGGCCGAGGGCGACGAACAGGTATCCCATCAGCTCATAGATGGGGCCGTAGTACTCGAAGAGCCAGAAGGCGGGGAGCGCCACCGCCCCGATCCGGCCGTAGCGCGGCCGATAGAGCATCCCGCGATGATAGAGCAGGCTTTCGCGGAGCCCCCGGTGCCAGCGCCCGCGCTGCTTCCGCAGGGAGTCGAGGCTTTCGGGCACCTCGGTCCACGCCACCGGATGGGGAAGGAAGCCGACGCGGCGCTTGATCCCCTTATCGCGGCAGTAGCGGTGCAGCCGTACCACCACCTCCATATCCTCGCACACGGTGTCGTTCCCGAGCCCGACGTACTCCCCCACCAGGCGGGAGTCGCTGAACCGCGTCAGGTACCCGCCGGCGCGGATCAGGAGTTCCTTGTCGAACACCGCGAACACCCCCGAGAGGATCAGCACGCACCCCATCTGGTCGAGCCCCGTGCGCCCGGTGGTGAAGGAGCGGAGGTACTCGATCATCTGGAACCGCGCGGCGTCGCTCTTCGGCAACCCGATACTGGTCACCCGGCCATTCCGCACGGTGCAGCCGTTGGCGATCGCCACCTGGCCGCCGAGCGCCATCAGGCGCGGGTCCTCCTGCAGGGCGCGCATCATCTCCTTGAGCGCACGCTGGTCCAGGATCGAGTCGGCGTCGAGCGACACGACGTAGGGGCAGGTCGAGGCGTTGGTGCCGGCGTTGAGCGCATCCGCCTTGCCGCCGTTGGCCTTGTCGAGCACCACGAGGCGGATCACCTGCTTCGGCATCGGCACGGTGGCCACGTACATCGCCCGGACGTGGGCGGTCTGCAGGGCAGGGCGGTACGGCAGGTCGGTGCGGCGGAGGTGGAACGCCTTCTGGAGCACCTCGAGTGTGTTGTCCTTCGACCCGTCGTTGACGACGATCACCTCCAGCCGGGGATAGTCCGACTGGAGCAGGTTGGTCACGCTGTCGACGATGGTCACTTCCTCGTTGTAGGCCGGCACGATCATCGTGAGCGGCTTGGTGGCGAGGGTGTCGTCGATGAGATCGAGGTCGGCGGTGAAATGCGCGCCGACGAAGCGCTGCACCGCGCGCCACGACAGCCCGATCAGCACCACGTTCCAGCTGTTGTAGGCGAAAAGATAGATGAGGAAGAGCGGCTGCAGCGCCACGCCGAGCGTGGCCATCGCCGTGGCCGACCAGAGGAGGGCCACGTTGGAGGTCACTTCATCGCCTCGAGCAGCTTCGGGTCCAGGAAGACGGCCACGCTGCGCCGGACCTCGGGGGCGGGATCCTTCTCGGCCACCCGCCGCCCGGCGTCGGGGTCGAGCAGCGCCAGCACGAGCGCCATCGCGCGGCGGCGCACGAGGTCCGGCTCGGTCTGGACGCCGAGTCGCAGGGTGTCGACCGCCACGAGCTCGGTGGCGGCGGACGCGGCGGTCGCCATCGAGACGCCGGCCGGGAGCCGTTCCGCCTCGCCCCGGAGGAGGAGCGCCACAGCGGCGGTGGAGCGGACGGTCTCGTCGGGATCTTCCACCAGCGACACCAGCGCCGGGGCCGGGCCGGGGACGGCCGCAAGCGCCCGGGCCACGATGAGACGGACCTGCGGGTCGGGGTCGTTCGCGAGCCGCGCGAGCCCTTCCCCCTTCCGCACGACCGCCCACGCCTTTCCCGCGGCACGCCGGACCGAGACGTCCGGGTCGAGGCTGAGCCGGTCGAGCATCGGCCCGTCCACCAGGTCGGGGCGGATGGCCCAGAGATCGGCCACCGCTCTACGCACTTCGGGCGCGGGGCTTGCGGCGATCGGCAGCAGCACCCGCGCGATCTTTGGATGGTGGATGAAGCGCGCCACCTTGACGACCATCACCCCTTCGGCACCGTCGAGCGCCAGCCCCAGGGTGAGGTCGAGGAAGACGTCGAACGCCGCTTCCGCCTGCGCCGCCACCCCCTGCAGCACCGCGAGGTCGTCGTCGGCGCGGAGGAGGCGGATGAGGTTGGGCAGCGCCACCGCCGGCGTGAGGTGCTGGAAGAGCTGTACTGCCGTGCGGCGCACCGCCGGATGCGGATCGCCGAGCGCACGGCGACCGACGTCGAGCAGCTCGTCGGGGTCGAGCAGGGACGCGACCGCGGCGAGCGCGGCGGCCCGCACCTCCGGGCTCGGATCTCCCCGCACGATCTGCAGCAACGCCCCGCGGCTCTTCTCTCCCCGGAAGGATTTGAGGCCCGCCACCAGCCGGCGCCGTCCCTCGGCGTCGAGCACGCCACGCACTCCTTCGGCCAGTGCCGCTTCCATCCCCGTCAGGGAATCGGCCGCCAGCGCGCGCAGCTCGGCATGTCGCGTCTCCTTGAGGCGAGTGCTCACCGCCCGGTAGAACGGGTCGCTCGACAGCCGGGCACGGATGTGCTCGCGCACCGCCGCCTAGTCCGCCATCTCGATCACGCGGGCGACGATGCTCTCCTGCTCATAGAGCCCGAGTGCCAGCGCCGCTGCGGCCCGCACCGCCACCGGTTGATCGGCCTGACAGGCAGCGAGGAGGATGGTCTCCCCTCCCGCGGCCCCGAGGAGGCCGACGCCAAGCGCGGCGCGCTCCCGGACCCGTGGATCGGGGTCCTCCTGCAACAGCCGGACGAATTCGGGTGCGGCGGCCAGATGCTTCAGTTGCGTCAGTCCCTCGACCGCGGCGCGCCGCACGCCGGCCTCCGGATCGCTCAGCCCCTGCGTGAGGAGCGCCGGGACCTGTCCGTTGCCGAGCCGCGCCATCGCCTCTGCCACCGCGGCACGGACGAGCGGATCGGGGTCGCGCCAGAGCAGCGAGAGGAAGCGGTCGGCGTTCCGCACGCGGGCGGCGAGGATCGCCTGGACGACGGTGAGCTTCCGTTCGCTGTCGTTGGTCTCGAGCACCCGGTCGAGCAGCTCGACGATCCGGTCGGGGTCGAGCCGCGCCACCGCCTCGGTGGCGGCGAGGCGGATGTCGAGTTCCGGCACCAGGGCCAGCCGGATAAGGGCCGTGACGCTGCCGGGGTTCCCCACCCGCCCGAGCGCGCGGGCCGCGCTCATCCGGACCGCGGGTTCGCTGTCGCCCAGCAATCGCACGAGGGTCGGAGTGGCATCGCGCCAGCCCCCGTCGGCGGCCGCCGCCGCCGCGGCGGCCCGGACCTCGGAGGAGAGGTCGCCTGCGAGTCGTACGAACGCCTCCTCGGCGCCGGTCGCGCGGATCAGTCCGAGCGCCTTCGCCACTCCCGCGCGCACCTGCGGCGTGGGATCCTCGACCCGGGCGAGGAGCGGCTCGGCGAGGTCCGCAGAGCCAAGGTCGCCGATGAAGGCGAGCGCTTCGGTACGGACGCGGTCGTCGACGTCGCCCAGGGCGTCGACCGCGGTCGAGAGGGCGCTCCGGGCGGAAAGGGAGCGGAGGGCCTCGATCGCGGCGGCGCGCACCACGGGGTCGGCATCGCGCCGGGCGGTCACGGCAAGGTCCGGCTCGAGCTCGCGACGTCCCGCGCGGCGGGCGGCGTTCACCACCATCACGCGCACCGCGGCCGACGGATGGTCGAGCTGCTCGGCCAGCATCTCCTTGGCCCCCGCGACCGCGAAGCGGACAAGGGTCTCTTCGGCGTCGGCGGGCGGGGTGCCGGCGGCGATCTGGGTGATGATCCGCGCCGGGACGCCCAGCCGCTCGAGCGAGACGGCGGCGCGGATCCGGATCTCGGGGTCGACGTCGTCGAGCGCCACGAGCAGCGGCCGCTCCGCCCGGGCGCCGATCTGTTCGAGCGCCTCGACGCTCCGCATCCGGACCCACCAAGCGGGATCGCCCAGCGACCGGACCAGGCGCTCGATGACCTCGTCCCCGGAGAACTGGCCCAGGGCCCCGGCGATGCGCGCGCGCACGAAGGGGATCGGGTCGGTGAGCAGCCGGTCGAGCAGGTGCGGGACAGCACGGATGTCGCCGAGGCGGCCGAGGGCACCGGCCGACTTGGCGCGCACCTCGTCGTCGAGGTCGTTCAGCGATTTGAGGAGCACGGGATAGGCGCGGGGAGACCTCACCTCACCCAGCACCGCGGCCGCCCAGGCGCGGGCCGGATGACGCGATTCCTCATTGAGGAAGGCGATCATTTGGTCGGTGACGAGGTCACCGTGCCGGCCCAGGATGTCGGCGATGCGCGGGGCGAGCCACGGCTCGGCCTGCTTGAGCGTCTCGATCAGCGGTCCGACGCCGACCGGATCGCCGATGCGGGCCAACGCGCGAAGGGCGATCTCACGAACATCTCCGTCCTCGGTCGTGGTGGCCTGCACCGTCTCGAGCAGGGCCGGGACCGCGCGGGCGTTGCCGACCCGGCCCAGCAGCTCGGCGGCGAAGGCGCGGTCACGCCAGCGGCGCCCCTCGCGGAGCCGCGTGATGTACTTGTCGACCAGCCCGAACCGGTCGTAGGCGTCGAGCAGCCAGGCGGGGCGCGCCTCGGTGCCGCGCGCCTGTTCCTCCAGCACCGCCTCGAGGGCCTCGAAGTCGTGCATCGCCCCGAGGGCGTGGAGGGCCGGCCCGACGCGGTCCTGGTCGCGGGTCGCGAGCCCGGCGACGAATTCACGGTAGAACCCCTTCCGCGCGGCCAGCCGGGCCTCGACCCGCACCAGCCACCACGATTTGGCGAACCAAGCCGCGACGAAGAGCGCGCTGGCCGTGGCCAGCAACGCGGTCAGTGCCAGGATGAGGTCGAGACCGCTCACGCGCTGCCGACGCGCTCGGCGATCGTGGCGAGGAAGAGGGGGATGTCCACGGGCTTGTGCAGGAAGACGTCGGCGCCCACCTCCTCGGCCCAGAACTGGTCCGCCGGCTGGTCCTTCGACGTGAGCATGATGATGGGGAGTTTGGCGGTCTCGGGATCCGCCCGGAGCGCCCGGCAGGTCTGGAACCCGTTCATCCGCGGCATCATCACGTCGAGCACCATCAGCGCGGGGCGCACCGCGGCCGCGGCCGCGATCCCCGCGTCGCCGTCGGCCGCGAGAAGCACCCGGTACCCGGCACCGGTGAGGACCCGTTCCAGCAGCTTCCGCTGGTCCGGGTCGTCGTCGACGACCAGGATGAGCTCGTTCATGCGCGGCCACTCCGGACGAGAAGAAGGGGGATCGTCAGGCTGCTGGCTCAGGCCGGCGCGTCGTCCAAGAAGACGAGGGCGCGGCGCCGGTCCACCACGGCGACCATCGCCTGCAGGACCTTTGGATCGAGCACCCGACCCGCGAGCTGCTGCATCCGCTCGACCGCCTGGTCGGGGGCCATCTTTTCCTGGTAGGGGCGGGCGGTGGTGAGCGCGTCGTAGATCTCCGCGGCGCAGAGGATCCGGGCGCCGAGGGGGATCCCCTCGCCCGACAACCCGTCGGGATACCCGTGTCCGTCCCATTGTTCGTGATGATGCCGCACGAAGGGGATCACTTCACCGAGGTGCGCCAGTGGCGCGAGGATCTGCGACCCGATGGTGACGTGCGCCTTGACGTGGGCGTATTCCTCGGGGGTGAGCGGACCCTGCTTGTTGAGGATCGTCTCGTGGATCCCGATCTTGCCGATGTCGTGCAGCCGACCGGCGGCGCGTACGGTCTCGACCTCTTCGTCGCTCGCCCCCATCTCGGCGGCGACCAGCGCGCCGAGATCGGCCACGCGGGCGGAGTGCCCGCGGCTGTAAGCGTCCTTGGCCTCGAGCGCGTTGACCAGCGCTTCGAGCGTGGCGATGCTGAGCCGCTCCAGCTTGGCCCGTTCCCGCCGGAGCTCCGCGCTCCGTTCGGCGACCTCCTCCTTCAACCAGTGCTGGATCTTCTGCTCCTCCATGATCCGCTCGCGCTTGCGGAGGGCATTGCGGATGGCGCGATCCAGGTCGGCCAGATCGATCGGCTTGGTGAGATAATCGAGGGCGCCCCGCTGGAGGCAGAGGGAGGCGGTGGTGGCGTCGTTGACGGCGGTCAGCATCACGATCGCCAGGTCGCCGTCGACCCCGAGGAGGTCCGGCACGGTATCGACCCCGCTCTTGTCGGGCATCCGGACGTCGAGGAGCACCGCCGAGATCCGATGGGCCCGGACCGCGCTCATCGCCTCGGCCGCGCTCGCGGCGCCATAGACCGTGTACCCCTGCTGGGTCAGGTAACGCATGAGCGCCCCGCGGAGGGCGTCTTCGTCATCGACGATGAGCAGGGAGACCGGGGTGGAGGGATCCGTCACGCGGGCCGCCAGAGCAAGGGGGAATTCGGAACGTACCCCCGCACGTGGGGGTGTCAATGAGCGGGGGCTTTCTTGTCTAGGCCCGCTCGGTCCCTTCCGGGCCTTCGAAGTCGACCACCACCTTCGTCGGGATGATCCCGGCCTGGGCCGCACGGTCGAGCACCAGCTGGACCGCCTGCCGGCCGCGCGCCCCGTATTCCACGGTCCATTGATTCACGTACATCCCGACGAAGGCATCGGTCCGCTCCTCGCCGATGCCGCGGTTGAACCGTTCCGCGTGGGCGAGGGCGGCCTTGCGGTGCTCGAGCGCGTACACCACGCTCGCCTTGAGGTCGCGCGCCACCTGGCGCACCACCGTGGGGCCGAGGTCGCGACGCACGACGTTGCCGCCGAGGGGGAGGGGAAGTCCGGTCTCGCCGAGCCACCACTCCCCCATGTCGGCCCAGAGATGGAAGCCGTCATCACCGTAGGTGAGCTGCCCCTCGTGGATCACGAGCGCCACGTCGGCGTCGCCGCGCGTCACGGCGTCCTGCACCTGGTCGAACGGCACCACGACGGCCTGCATGTCGGGCTGGTAGAGCTGGAGCGCGAGGTAGGCGGTCGTGAGCTTCCCCGGGATCGCGACCCGGAGCCCCTTGAGGGCCGCGCGCGGATCCTGGGGCATCGGCGTCAGCGCCACCAGCCGCGGGCCGTAGCCGTCCCCCATCGACGAACCGCTCGAGAGTAGGGCGTAACGGTCCGTGAGGTAGGCGTAAGCGTGCACCGACACCGCGGTCACCTCGAGCTCCCCCTTCAGGGCGCGCTCGTTGAGCGACTGGATGTCCTGCAGCTCGTGCACGTACTTCAGGTCGCCGGTGTCGATCTTCCCTTCGGCCAGCGCGTAGAACATGAACGCGTCGTCGGAGTCGGGGCTATGGGCGACGGTGATCGTCTTCGTCATCGGTGGTCAGTTCCTTGATTCGTGTTGCGTGTTGCGTGTTGCGTGTTGGGTGTTGGGTGTTGGGTGTTGGGTGTTGGGTGTTGCGTGTTGCGTGTTTCATCGACCACGACACGCAATACTCAATACCCAACACCCGTTACTTCAGTTCCATTGCGCGTTGCCGGAAGGCGTCGAGCAGCGGTCGGTGCTCGACGTACTCCTGGCGGCCGGTCGCGATCTGGGCGTTGAAATCCGCGAGGAACTTGGCGTACGCCCGCTTGGCGGCGGGGCGGTCGTTCTTCCCCTCGGCGATGCCGGCGCGCAGCATGTCGACCAAGAGGTGGCCGGGGAGTTCGCGGGCCAGTGAGTCGGTGAGCGCGGTCGCGGCGAGGAAGTCCCCCGAGCCGAGCATCAGGGTGACGGCGTGGTAGCGGATGTCGACGTCACGCTCTTCGGGGGTCAGCATCCCGTAGGCCTGGATCGCCATCGGGGTGAACTGCACCGCCGTGGCGCTGTCCCCTTGCTCGAGCGATCCCATGATCCGGTCGTGCAGCCGGAGGAACCGCTCGCGCCCCGTCATCTGCGAGATGTCCGGAGGGGTCCCGCCGTCCCCCGTGGCAGAGGGCGCGTTGGCCCCGCCGGTGCGTCCTGCCGGCGGGGGCGCCACCTCCACTCCACGGTTGACGAACCAGATCAACCAGCCGATCAGCGCGACCGACGCCACACCGGCGAAGATCCAGGGCGCCTTGCCGCGGGACCCGGCCGCCGAGAGACCGTCGCCCCCGGCGGCCCGGCCGCAGCGATGGCAGAACTTTGCGCCGGGAGAGAGCGAGGCGCCGCATCCAGCGCACTCGGCCGGACCGAGCGGGGCACCGCAGCTGGAGCAGAACTTTCCGCTCGCCGGGGCGCGACAGTTGGGGCAGGAGGTGGTTTCCATAGGGAAGGGCAAGATAGACAGGTACACCGGGGGACAGGTAGACAGGTGGACAGGCAGACGACACCCCCGTCTGTCCGCCTGTCCGCCTGTCCGCCTGTCCGCCCGTCCGCCTGTCGCCCCGCGCCCGTGCCGCTAACCTGCAACAGGCATCCCGGAGGCCGGATGGGTATCCCTGATATGCAACGTGCGGCTCCCCCCCTGCTGGACACGCCGCTGGCCCCCGATG
>JANLXK010000407.1:0-1391 GCA_031365045.1 Gemmatimonadota bacterium
GCGAGTTTCTCCGTCGGGAGAGTACGTCGCCGTCTTCGACACAAGGACCGCCAACGCCTTGACGGTGAAGATCTTCAACCGGTCCGGCAAATTGGTGATTTCCAGTAAGCCGTTTTTGGACTGGTGGGGTCTTGCCTGGACACCCGCGAACGAACTCTGGTTCGCGGTGCAGGAAACCGGCGGCGTTGAGACGGCGGTGCGTGGCCTCGATCTGAACGGCCGCGAGCGTGTGGTGTTCAGGGCGCCGGGGGCTGTCACGCTGCACGACATTTCGGTGCAGGGCGACATGCTCGTATCGTTCGATCATGGACTGAGCCGCGTTGAGCTCATCGAAACAACCGATGCGGCGCCGCAGGATCGAGCGTGGCGCGACGGCGGCAATCTGGTTGGGCTGTCCGCGGCTCACGGCTTGCTGCTGAGTCAGTCGAGCGGCGGCCCGGTCGGGTGGGCCTACTTCTGGCCGCCGGGAAATCGGCAGCCCGTTCGCATCGCTGAAGGTCCTCCCCTGGCGTTGTCTCCCGACGGCCGCAAAGCGCTCGTCTCTTCGGGTCTGGCGCCGCCAACCGTATCGATAGTGCCCACCGGCGCGGGGCGGCCGCAGGTGCTCGACCTCGGCCCCATCGAGTCGATCACGTGGGCGGGTTGGCATCCCGACGGGCGCTTCGTCATCGAGTTCGCGCGGCCGGGCGGAAAGCCCGTCGCTTACGTGCTCTCGTCCGACGGCCGCAATCCAGCCGTGCTGCTCCCGGAGGGTGTTACGTTGAGCGGCGACAATTTGATATCTCCGGATGGTTCGCGCATCGTCGCGAACGACGCCGAAGGAAAACTCGTCGTCTGCACGATCGCAACGCCGGCCTGCCAGCCGTTGCCGGGCTCGAACGCTCGCGAGACCGTAGCCGGATGGACCGCGGACAGCAAGTCCGTGTTCGTCTACCAAGGGCAGGTCGTTCCCACGCAGATCGATCGGCTCGAGGTCGCGTCGGGGGCGCGGTCCGCGTGGAAAACGGTGCGTCCGAATTTCCCGGCGCTCGCCGGCATCAGGACGCTCATCGTGTCGCCCGACGGCGCCATGGTCTACGGCTACAGGAAAAATAGCAGCGAGCTCTATGTGATCAAGGGGTTGAAATAATGGCGCTCGCTCCCGGCACCCGCCTCGGCCCCTACGAGATCGTCGCCCCGCTGGGCGCGGGCGGCATGGGCGAGGTCTATCGCGCCAAGGACACGCGCCTCGGCCGCGAGGTCGCGGTGAAGGTGCTGCCGCAGCACCTCTCGTCGAGCCCCGAGATCCGCACGCGGTTCGAGCGCGAGGCCAAGACGGTCTCCTCGCTCAATCACCCGAACATCTGCACGCTCCACGACGTCGGCCGCGAGGGGGACACCGACTACCTCGT
>JANLXK010000430.1:0-1186 GCA_031365045.1 Gemmatimonadota bacterium
GGAAACTGATGGTCCTCCTCAACGCCATCCTCCGGGACGGAAGGCCCTGGCAGTATGCCTAAGCCAAGACAGTTGCTCACCCTTTGGGAGAGTGGTACTATTATCGCAACAGGTTGCGTTCATCGGGTGACGGAGGATCGAGCGGCCGGTGTTAGCGTAGCGCATGCCGCCGACCCGGAAGTTCACGCCGACGAGGGAATGGGAAGATGAGCGCCAACTCCGGGGGCTCGAAGGGGAGCGCCTGGCGCTGGCGTACCTCACGAGCTGCGGCTGGAGCATCGAGGCGCACCGCTTCAAGATGGGAAGGCACGACCTCGATTTGATCGTCCGGCGGGCGGGGGTAGTGGCGTTCGTGGAGGTGAAGAGCCGCCGAGGTTCGACCTGCGGGTCGCCGCTCGAGGCGATCCCGCGGCGGAAGCAGGCGATCATCGGCAAGGTGGCGGCGCTCTGGGCCCTCCGGTTCGGGCGTTCGGGGGACACGTATCGGTTCGATGCGATCGCCGTGCACTGCCATCCTGCTGGACGGGTGGAGATCGAGCATGTGGAGGATGCGTGGAGGCTGTAGTCGACCGGCGGAGCCGCGGGTCGGTCTCTGCGGTGTGTCATCCTGAGGGAGCTTCAGCTCCCGAAGGATCTAGCCTGGTCAGCTCCGTCGCCGGACGGCACTGGACCGAGTGTCGTTGAGTAGATCCTTCGGGCCCGGAGGGCCCTCAGGATGACAGGGTGGTGGGTGGGCGGCGCGGCTGCGCCGGCGAATCGCGCGAAAAGGCCCAGTGACTGAAAATCGGGCATTGCTTCGGTCTACGTTCGGTCTTATACTGGTTCAGTGAATGTGTGACGCAAAATCGGTCACTTTGACAACTTAAAGCCCTGAGGGCCCAATGGCGGAACTGAACGCGAAGACGGAGAAGGCCGAGTCGGAGAAGAAGAAGGCGCTGGGCTTGGCCATCTCCCAGATCGAGTAGATCGAGAGGTACAGCTCGCCGCGCTTGGCGGCGCGCTCGATGGCGGAGCGGCCGCGACTCGAGAGGCGGCGATCGTTGGTCACCCACCACACCCAGGCATGCGTATCAAGAACGCTCGGCATCCCACACCTCACCGGTGCTGTACGGATCGCCCGACTCGGCGACGACACTGCCGGCCAGCGTGCCGAGACGCGCCGGTGCGGTGATCGGCACCAGCTTCG
>JANLXK010000433.1:0-4167 GCA_031365045.1 Gemmatimonadota bacterium
GTCGGAGCGGTGTTGTAGGGAACGCCGAACTCGCGGCAGGTCTGCTGCACGATTTTCGACAGCGCCGGGTAGTGCACGTGCGAGACCTTGGGGAAGAGGTGGTGCTCGATCTGGAAATTGAGCCCCCCGACGTACCAGCAGACCGACGTGCTCTTCCGCGCAAAGTTGGCGGTCGTGAGCATCTCGTGCACCGCCCAGGTGTGCTCCATGTTGCCGGTGTCGTCCGGGAGCGGATATTCGGTGCCTTCCACCACGTGGGCCAGCTGGAAGACGACGCCCAGGATCACGCCGGCGATCAGGTGCACGGCCAGGAAGCCGAGGAGGATCTTCCACCAGGCGGCGTGGATCAACAGGAGCGGCAGCACCAGCGCGTAGCCGTAGTAGGCCAGCTTGCTGACGATGAGCCAGGCGATCGCTCCGGGCGGATGGTGTTTGTCCTTGAACGGCCCGATGTCCTTTGCGAGGAAGTACTTGTAATCCTTGGCGAAGGCCCAGAAGAGGGTGCTGAAGCTGTATGCCAGCGGCGCGTACCACTGCTGGAACCGGTGGATCGGCAGCCACTCCGAGCGGGGGGAGAGGCGGAGCAGGGGGGAGACGGTGAGGTCCTCGTCCACCCCCTGGATGTTGGTGTAGGTGTGGTGGATCACGTTGTGGGTGATCTGCCACATGTAGCCGTTGGCGCCGAGGAGGTCGAACGTCCCGCCAAGCATGGTGTTGACCCACGGCTTGTTCGAGTAGGCGCCGTGCAGCGCGTCGTGGGCGATGCTGAATCCGGTCCCCGCCATCGCCACGCCCATCAGCCCGACCAGCCCGACCGCGCCCAAGCCGGTGACGGTGTTGGTGAGGAGGAGCAGGTAGCTCCCGATGAGCGCACCGAGGATGACGACGGTCTTGGTGACCATCGCCCCGTTGGCTTTGTCGGACTTCCCCGTCACTTCGAACCACTTGGCCACTTCGGTCTTCAGGTCCGCAACGAATTCCGCCGCTTCTCGGCTGGAGAAACGGACGCGGTTCGTCACGTTCAGGGGCGTGATCGTGACGGCGGGAGCGGGGGCGGTGGCGATCATAGGCCCTAAACTATGCCCCCACCCCCCGGCCTGCCAATGCTAATGAACGGTTCATCGCCCTGACCCACCGTCCGAGAGGGCTAACGCCGCTTCGCGTCGAGGCTGATGGGCCCGGGGCCGACGGCGGAGAGGTCACCGGCCAGGGACTCTGCGGAAAGTGGAACTGCCAGTAGATCACGGCCAGCTCGCCGGCGCAGAGGAAGGCGATCGGACGGGTGAAGAGTCCGAGGAGGAGCAGCGTTCCGCCGACGACTTCGATGACCCCGCCCACCCTGAATTGGGACATCAGCTCCACGGGGCCACCATTGGGCATCAGCGCGGAGGGGAAGGCGAAGAGCTTCATCGTGCCGTGGGTGAGTACATGGCGGAGTGCTCATGCGGTGTCATCGGGTCGGAAGGAGCTCACTTCTTCTCGAACTTGAACGAGACTTTGAGCTTGGCGCGGTACGTCACCGTCTTGCCGCTCATCGAGATGTCCAGCTGGGTCACTTCCGCAACGCGGAGATCGCGCAGAGTGGCGCCCGCGCGCTTCACTGCAGCGGCGGCCGCTTTCTCCCACGAAACAGTGCTGGTGCCGACCAACTCGATGACCTTGTAGACGCTCTCTGCCATGGGGGGCTCCGGTGGAGGGATCTTGGAATATGGGGTGATCTTGGAATCGCGCTAGACGGATGTGTTGGGTGTTGGGTGTTGGGTGTTGCGTGTTGGCTGTCGTTACTCAATACCCAATACGCAATACCCAGCACCCAATACGCAACACCTTCACGGCGTCGCAGCGATCGGACGGGGAAAAGCGAGCATCCGCTCCACCTCGGCATGGGCCGCGATGAGCCGCCCGACCTCCTCCGAGACCTCCGCGGCGAGTCCGATGTGGGTGGTGAGGCCGGCGATCGTACCGGAACCGGCATGCAACCGGAGGAGGTCGAGCCGGATGGTCTCGAGGGCGGCGACGGTCTCGCCGAGCTTGGTCTGGATCGAATCGCGCATCGCACGGAGGTCGGTATACGCGGCCGAGGCGGCCGCATCCCCGATGTCGGCGAGCGCGTCCTGCAGGCCGTCATAGCGCTGCCGGAGCGATTGGGCGTCGGCCTGCAACCGATGCAACACGGCGGGCAGCTCACGCAGTTCCACCCGGGTCGCCTTCGGGAGGCCCTCGAAGAGTTGCTCGGCCGCCATCCCGAGCGAGAGCTCGGTCGCCCGGTGGGTCATCGCAGATCCGGTGGCGCGACGGCCAAGGATCTTCCCGGCGAACGCGAAGATCCCGCGCCCGAGCCGGCCCAGCCAGATACTGGACCAGAATTCCGACTCGACGTCGGTGCGCTGCTGGGCCCGCGCCAGGTAGCCGATCGCGGAGAAGACAGTCGCGCTGAACGAGAAGAAGAACGTCCCGATGAGGGTCCGCAGCAGCGAACTCCCGGTCCCCCACGTGCTGACGAGGGCGAAGATGGAGGCGAGCGAGAGGAACGCGACCGCGCCGCTCCCTTTGGCCACAAAGGCGAGGATCCGTTCGATCATCGTGGGCTTGACCCGATGGCCCAGCGCGAGCTCCTCGCGCGCGAAATCGATCTCGGCCCGGAAGGCAGGGGCGAGGTCGTCGTGGGCGAAGCCGAGGAGCCGGAGCCGGCGGGCCGAGGCCAGGAGATAGGAGAGGGGCACCAGGGTGGCGCCCACCACGAATGTGCTCCACCCGGCGGCGAGCCCGAGCCAGGCCGCCACCGCGGTCGCCGCCGGGATCAGCAGGAACCCACCGAGCAGGGTCCCGCCGCCGTCGAGCCGACCGGAGCGCTTCACGAAGGCGCGGAGCGCCGGTGGCGCCTCCCGCCGCTGCTCGAGCGCCAGCGCCAGCTGTTCCGCCAGGGCCTGCGCGCTCTCGGGGCGGTGGTCGGGCTCCTTCGCGAGGCAGCGGTCGATCAGGGCCGCCACCTTTCGCGGCACGGCGACGCCGAGCGAAGCGAGCGGGGCCACCGGGGCGGTGACCTGCCGGGCCAGGACCTCGGTGGTGCTCCGTCCTTCGATCGGGAGCCGCCCGGAAAAGGCAAAGTACGCCGTGGCGCCGAGCCCATAGAGATCGCTCCGGGCGTCGATCTGCCCGCCGAGCACCTGTTCCGGGCTCATGAACTCGGGGGTCCCGCTCACCCCGTCGCTCCCAGCGTCAGTGAGCGCCGCGGCGATCCCGAAATCGGCCACGAGTACCCGTCCCGATCCCGCCTCGAGGAGGATGTTGTCGGGCTTCACGTCGCGGTGCACGAACCCCTGGGCGTGCGCGTACGCGAGGGCCCAGGCCGCCTCGCGCAGGACGCGCGTTCCTTCGGAGCTCGAGAGGGGGCCGCGCGCGCGGATCCGTTCGGTCAGGGTCTCGCCGTCCACGAAGGCCATCACGTAGAAGACGAACCCGCCGACATCCTCGACGGCGTGGATCGGGATGATGTTGGGATGGGAGAGCTTGGCGGCGAGACGCGCTTCCCGGAGGAAACGGTCCTTCAGCCCCGCGACCTCGGCGCGCTCCGGGGGAAGGAGCTTGATCGCCACCCAGCGGTCGAGATGGACTTCGCGCGCGAGGTAGACCACCCCCATCCCGCCCCGGCCGAGCTCGCGGTCGATCGAGTAGCGACCGGCCAGGGCCGATTGGAAGGCCAGGAAGAGGGAGTCGGAGGCGGGGAAGGTGTCGGACAATGGCGTGTTGGGTGTTGGGTGTTGGGTATTGGGGTGGTGCCGGGTCCGGTTCGGTCAGCCCCTAAGTCTCCGTCCTGGACACCCAACACGCAACACCCAACACCCAACACCCAATACCCCTCCCGTTACCAATCCGTCGGCTTGTAATCCTTCAGGAACTGCCCCCAGACATGATTCCCCGTGTTGATCCCGTCGATGATCGGGTCCACGATCCGCGCCGCACCGTCCACGATGTCCAGCGGCGGATGGAACCGGTGCTCGGCCACCTTCCGCGCCGCGATCTCCGCCGGGTCCTCGTCCGTCACCCACCCGGTGTCCACGCTGTTCATGTGGATGCCGTCGTTGTGGTAGTCGGTCGCGGCGGTGCGGGTCATCATGTTGAGCGCCGCCTTGGCCATGTTGGTGTGCGGGTGGCGCGAGGTCTTGA
>JANLXK010000475.1:0-4603 GCA_031365045.1 Gemmatimonadota bacterium
CCGCTCGACACCACCCCGCCCGGGGAGTTGATGTAGAGGTAGATGTCCCGTTCGGGGTTGTCGGCCTCGAGGAAGAGCAGCTGCGCGATGATGATGTTGGCGACGTCGTCGTTGATCGGCGCGCCCAGGAACACGATCCGGTCCATCAGCAGGCGCGAGAAGATGTCGTACGAGCGCTCGCCTCGGCTGGACCGTTCGATGATGTACGGCGGATACAGCGTCGCCATGCTCACGCTTTGCCTTCGGTGACGGTGGATTGCGACAACAGCCAGGTGAATGCCTTCTCTTCGGTCAGGGCGCGCTCCAGGTCGCGAAGCCGTCCCGCCTTCTCCAGCGACGCGTAGAGCTGGGCCGGCGGCGCGTTCCGCGTCTTGGCCATCTCGCTCACGCGGGCGTCGATGTCGGCCTCGCTGGCCGCCAGCTTGTGGGCGTCCACCACGGCGTCGAGCACCAGCCCCCGGCGCACCTGCGCCGCTGCCACCGTCTCGAACTCGGCCCGGAAGGTCGCGTATTGTTCCTTCGGGATCCCGTACGCCTCGGCGTACCCGCCGCTCAGCCGGTCGACCAGCGATTTCGGCGCCGGCACGTCGTTGGCCGCGATGATCGCCTGGATCAACTGGTCACGCACCTTCGCGTCCGCGTCGCGCTGGGCCTCCTTCTCGAGGTCGGTGCGCACCGCCTGCTGCAGCGCCGCCACGTCCTCGAAGTCCCCCTGCTCGCGCGCGAATGCGTCGTCCAGCGCCGGGAGGTCCTGCCGTTTCACTTCACGCAGCGTGAGCCGGAGCTTCCGCGCCTTCCCCCGCTTCCCCTCCTCGGGGTAGTCGTCGGGGAACTTGACGTTCACGTCGCGGGTCTCGCCGAGGGCCAGCTCCATCACCCGCTCTTCCAACTCGGGGATCGCCTGCCCCTCGCCCAGCACCAGCGAGTAGGGACGCTCGCTCGCGCCTTCGCCGTCATCCAGATTGGCGATAGTGAGCTCGACGAGATTCCCCGGCCCCGGCTTCGTCTCGATCGGGCTCCAGGTGGCCTTCTGCTCCCGCAGCTTGTCGAGCTGCTCGGTGAGCTGAGCGTCGGTGACCGGTCCGAGGGTCCGCGTGAGCGTGAACCCACCCGTCTTCGTGAGGGTCAACTCGGGATGCACGTCCACGTGCAGCTCGAACTCGATGACGTTGGTCTCGCTCCACTTGAGGTCGTGGATGTGGGGCTGGCCCACCGGGCGGAGCTTCTCCCGTTCACGGGCCTGCTCCCAGCTGGCCTGGACGAGCTCCTCGAGCACGCTCTGGCGGATCGCGTCGGCGTACTTGCGGCGCACCAGCGATTCGGGGGCCTTCCCTTTCCGGAATCCCGGGAGGCGGGCGGACTTGGCGTACTTGGCCACGGCCCCATCTTCAGCGGCCTTCACCCGCTCGGCGGGGACGGTCACCTGGAGGCTCTTGGAGGCCAGGTCTTCCTTCGTCTTCTGAATGGCGATGTCGGTCATGATGGAGAAATCTAACCCCCCGCGCGGGGGGGTCAAAACGGGCTATTCCCGTGTCGGACTTGACGTTGCGGTCAAAAGGAACTGCCCAAACCACGGAGGCACGGAGGTACACGGAGAGGCATGGAGAACTGCAACTTCTTTGTGGGATCAGGGGAGGGCTCCACGTTGGATCGGCAGCCGCCTCGGTAGGGGCTGTCACCTGAGACCACAACAATTGCTTTGCTCCGTGTCTCTCCGTGCAACTCCGAAACTCCGTGGTTTAGGCCGTTGCGGAGTCTTCTCCCGAGACGACTCCGGCCGATCAGAACGATGCCCGCTTGACGCATCACGGGGCGGTAGCGTGATTTAGTTCAATGCCGAACATTCTCATCGTGGACGACGAGCCGGCCATTCGCCGTGTCCTCTCCCGGCTGCTCGTCGCCAAAGGGTATGCCGTGCGTGAAGCGGGGACGGCCGCCGAGGGGGTGGCCGCGGTCGGGCTGGGCGGCATCGATGCGGTGCTTTGCGACGTGGTGATGCCTGGAGGGAGCGGGTTCGAGTTCTATGACCAGGTCGTGCGCCAGGAGCCCGGGTTGGCGGGCAAAGTGATCTTCCTGACCGGCGCCGCGAAGGAGCCCGAAGTGCAGCACCAGACCGAGGCCCGCCGGGCCCCGCTGCTCTCCAAACTGTACGAGCTCGACCTCGCGATCGACGCCGTGACGGTGGCCCTCCTTCCCAAGGGGTGACCCCCCTCACGAACTCTCACCCTTCCTTCATACTCCTCTTACCCTCCGCGCGGTAACCTGATCCTGCGCACCGATGCGCATCGTCACCGGAGGTGTCCATATGACGGCCCGAACCGCACAGACCCCGCGCCCCGCCATGACGGGCGCCATCGTCGTTGGCGTCGATGGCTCGCCGAATGCCATTAACGCCGCCGCCTTCGCCCGCACCCTGGCGCGGCGGACCGGCGTGGCGGTGCGCCTGATCCACGTGACCGAATCAGGGCAGGATCCGATCGGCGCGGGACTCCGGATCCGCGATGCCTTGGCCGCCGCCCATCCTCCGATCCCGGCGGACGACCTCGAGGTCCGCATCGGTGACGCGCCCGACGTCCTCGTCGCCCGCGCCGCCCAGCTCGGCGCCTCCCTCATCATCCTCGGTGGGAAGCAACACTCCATCGTCGGACGCTGGGTCGCCGGGTCGACCACGGTCGCGGTGGTGCGGGAGAGCCGGGTCCCGGTCCTGGTGACGCGCGGCCCGCTGGGGATGCTCACTCGCGTCCTCGTCGGCGCGGACGCGACCGAGGCGGCCTTCAGCGCGATCCGGCACGCCGAAGACTGGGCCGAGCTCTGGAACGCCGACCTGCGGCTGGTCCACGCGGTGCCGCTCCCGCCGCTCCTGCCGGAGTACTCGACCGGGTTCGATCTGGAGATGCTCCGGATCCAGGGTGAAGGGGAGGCGGAGCGGGAGATCTTCCCGCTGATCGGGCGGGAAGGGACCGAGCGGGCGGTCGAGGTCGGGAGCCCGGCCGAGGTGCTGGCGGCGCAGGCGCGCTACTGGCAGGCCGATCTCCTGGTGGTGACCCGGCATGACCGCGGCTGGTTGAGCCGGGCCGCACTGGGGAGCGTCACCGAGCGGTTGCTCGACGGCCTCCCCACCTCGATGCTCGTGGTCCCCGCGACCAAGGTCTCCGCCCTCAAAGGCGTGGCCAAGTTCTCGGAAACGGAAGCTCTACGATGAAGGGATCCGGATCGAGGTAGTCCTTCTGTGCGTGGCTCCATGGGGGGATGGCCCCGCGACGGGGACACAGGCGAACGTTGGTGTGTTCGCCGTGAGCCCGATCCCCTGATCGGACCGTGGCGGGAGCTCCCATAGGAGGTCAGCATGGCGGATTTCAAGAAGACCAAGGCCAAAGTCATCGAAGCGGTCGCGGTGGCGCGCGATGCGACGCTCGTGAAGGTCGGCAAGGATGCCGAGGCGCGGCAGCAAGAGCGCGTCAACAAGACCAAGCAGCGGAAGGCGGGGAAGCTCGCGATGGCGGCGCTCGTCGCCGGGGGTGCGATCGCCGCCGGTGCACTGGCCGTGAAGGCGCTCGCGCGGAAGAACATCCTGGACGGGAAGTCGGGGGAGTAGGTCGTCCTCGATCGCTGCAGAACGGGGGCTCCAAGTGGAGCCCCCGTTCGTTGTCAGGATTCGGCGATCGCTTCCGGTGCCACCTCTCCCCCCGGCCCCCTCCCCGAAAACCGGGGAGGGGGAGCCCATCCGTGGATCGGAAAGCCCTTCAGGGCGCATCGCCGCATTCCCGGCGCCTAGGAGGCGCCTCTCGGCGTGTCGCCCTTCCCGGCGCCTAAGAGGCGCCTCTCGGCATGTCGCCCTCCCCGGCGCCTAAGAGGCGCCTCTCGGCATGTCGCCCTGAAGGGCTTAAGAGCAAGGCCTGACGCGCCCAGTTGGTCGGAGCCGGTGCTGCACATCGCGGTTCTGCAAGTCGTTGTTCAATCTCGGGCAGCTATTCCAGTCGAAAAGCCCTTTAGGGCGCCATGCCGAGAGGCGGCTTTAGCCGCCGGCAAGGAGCGCCCGAACCTTCCTGGGCAGGGCCCCGAGCCTCGCGAGGGGCGCGCTCAGCCCAGCACCCGATGCCTGTCCGCCCACCCCGCCCAAGCGATCAAGATCCATTCGGCGATCAGGGCGGACCAGGCGAGGGCCGTAACGCTCGGCGGCGCTTTGCTCCACGGGGTCGTGGCCCAGAGCACCGCCTGGAGCACCAGGAAGGTCCAGAGGCCGATCGAGCCGATCCGGTCTTTGGCCTTTGTGGCGGTGACGTAGAGCCAGATCCCCGCGATGAAGAGTCCCCCCTCGACGACAAAGGTGCGGGGGATCGACGACCAGAGGCCGAGCCCCACATGAGGGGAATCTCCCGGCCAGAGCGGCATGTCGGGGGCGTGACTGGCGTAGTCGAGCACCCAATGGCTCGCCACCAGCCCGCCGAGGACAAGGGAGCTCAGGGCCGAGACCCCGCGCCAGCGCGCGAAGCCGAAGACGAGGCCGCCCCAGAGGAGCGAGGTGAAGAGCGAGTGCGACCAAGGATAGGAAATGAACGTGAGCTGGTCGAATCCGCCCGTGGCCGACCCGAACGCCACCTGC
>JANLXK010000512.1:0-30922 GCA_031365045.1 Gemmatimonadota bacterium
GCGAGCGGCGGCCGCATTGCCACGTCGGACACTACGTTCGTGCGACACCGTCTGCATCCAGGTCAAGTGACCCAGCGGGCGATCGACCGGATGACCAAGTAGGTCGCACGGGCGGACGGTCGCACGGTCGCACCCCAGAAGTACAGGGCCTCTCGATGACGGGAGGCCTTGTCCGTTCACGATTCCATCCGTCCGTGCGTCCACAAAATGAAAAAGCCCGCCGTGGCGGACTCTTTCGTAAGAGGTGGCTGGTGGCCCCCTGAGCTTTGACGGAGACGGACAGATGTGCCCGCTCCAACCCTTCTTCCACCAACCACTTTCTCGTAGGGCAGCATCGCCCTTCGCCCATCTCTAAGGCAATAGCGGTGCCACGTTTCAGCACCTTTTCAGTTTCAGTCAAGTCATTCAGTGCCATGCACTTACAATAATTTCGAAGGGCTGTGCGGCAGGGGGAGGGGTGTCAGGAATTTGACAGTTGGCACCTGCAAAATCATAAAGCATTACTGGGTAACGAGTTGCGCAACTGTCAAATTTTCGAACAGTATGGTCTCTTCACACCTACCCGACTATGAAGCTGAAGGGACCCGATGCTCCCCGGTCAGGGGCCCCGCGACCACCTGGTTCCGTCCCTGCCGCTTGGCGGAGAGCAGCCGCTCATCGGCCACCGCGACGAGGAGGTCGATGGTGTCGCCGTCCTCCGGGAAGACCGCCACCCCGGCGCTGATGGTCAGGCGGGATGGTTCCTTCCCGTCCGGCAGGTCGAGGATGGTCACCTCGATGGTGCGCCGGCTCAGGTCGATCTTGGCCCGGGCCGCTTCGAGTGTGGCTTCCGGGAGGACGAGGGCGAATTCTTCACCACCATAGCGCGCCAGCACGTCGGAGCGCCGCAGGTTTCGGCCCAGCAGGGTCGCGACCGTCACCAGGACGTTGTCGCCGACGCCATGGCCGTGCGCGTCGTTGAACAGCTTGAAGTGGTCCACATCGATCAACGCGATCGCGAGGTGGCGCTGGTATCGCCGGGCCCGCTCATGCTCGGCGTGGGCCCGGCGGTCGAAGTGCGCGCGGTTGCCGACCCCGGTGAGGGGATCGGTCGACGCCGCCTGCACCAGGGTCTGGGCGCGATCGACCATCAACATCGCGAGCAGCGTGGCGCTCCCCATCAGGATCAGGCGGGTCACCTGGTCGACCAGGCTGAAGGTCCCAGTGTCGGCGTCGAGCGACGTGGGCGCCGCCAGGTCCCAGCGCCACATGGCAAAGCCAACGAGACCGGCGTACTGGGCCATCGCCAACACCCCGGCGAACGCGGAGATCCGCCCGTCGTACCGCAGCGCCGTGGCCGCGATCGCAAGGAAATAGATCTCGAAGGTGACCTTGCTGTTGATCGCCCCGAGCGGAGGGCCGCTGAAGAGGAAGAGCGTGAGGGCCAGAGAGACCAACGAGACGTCGAGGCCGCTGCTGGCGAAGCCGACCCACGTGCCGTACTGCCCCTTTCGGAGCAACCACCGCACGACCACCGCCGCCCCGAAGGCGATCGCCGTGACGAAGAAGCCGAGGACGAAGACCTGGTTGTCAGGATACCGGATGAGCTTATAGGTCGGCGTGATCAGCAAGAGCGCGGTGACCACGATGCGTGCCCACGCCACCCTGCGCTCGCCGTCCGACCCCACGGACTGCAGGGCCGCGTTGGGCGCCTGCAACAAGGCGGCCACCGACGGCGCGCTGAACCCGCCCGAGAGCCGTCCGAGCATCAAGGGGTCACTTTGCGGAAGTAGGGGCCCGGATCGACCTCGGAGGCGCGGGCCCGCCGCGACATCACGGTGAAGCCGATGACCACGAGGATCACGCTCACCAGTTGCGCGATGGTGAAGGGGCCGAGGAACCGGTCGTCCTTGGCGCGGAGCACCTCGATCACGAACCGCTCGACGCCGGCGAAGACGAGATAGAGGCCAAAGAGCCATCCGGTCCCCTTGGCGCGCCCACGGAGTCCCCAGAGCACGAAGAAGGCGGCGATCATCAGCGCGCTCTCATACAGCTGCGTGGGGTGCACCGCGAGCACGGTGCTCGGGTCCATGTCGGCGGGGAGAGAGACGTGAAACTGGTCGCGAAGGTTGGCCACGGTCGACGGTGGCATCCCCTGGGGGAACTTCATCCCCCACGGGAGCGTG
Source organism: Gemmatimonadota bacterium (assembly GCA_031365045.1). GTDB lineage: Bacteria > Gemmatimonadota > Gemmatimonadetes > Gemmatimonadales > GWC2-71-9 > CAMLHU01. Next base: position 2,166 of record JANLXK010000512.1, read on the forward strand.
GTCGGGCCGCCGTAGTCGTCGTTCACGAGGAAGCAGCCGATCCGCCCCAGGCCGTACGCGGCGGCGAGTGCGGGGGCCGCGATCTGGGCGGTGAACGCGGTGGGCACCTTGAGGCGGAGGCCGGTGAGCACGACGCCGAGGGCGCCGCCGAGGAAGCCGCCATACCAGACCAGCCCGCCGCGCGAGAAGAGCGCGTGGGGGTCCTGGGTCAGGGCGACGTACCAGAGCTTCGCGCCGATGATCCCGCCGACGACCGCCGCGAGGGTGATGTCCGAGGCGTACTCCTCGCGCAGTCCTCGGCGCCGGAGCTCGAGTTGGACGAGCCAGCTCCCCATCAGGAAGCCGACCATCATCATCAGGCCGTAGCCGGTGATCTCGAGCGGACCGAGGTGGAGGATGAATGGATAGACGGTCATTGAGAGTCTAGAGTTGAGAGTTAAGAGTTTAGAGTCTGGAGTCGAGCGGGGCGACCAGGAAAGTTCTTGGTCGCGCACCCCTCTGAACTCTCAACTCTCCACTTGCAGTCCGGGCATCGGCAGATCGGACCGCGGCTCCGCGTCCCAGCCGCTCCGCTCGCCCTGCGTCATGCGCCAGCCGGCGGCCGCGCCGATCATCGCCGCGTTGTCCTGGTTCAATCGGACCGACCCGGCCACGACGCGGGCATTGCCCTCCAACCGCTCCCGCAGCCGCTCGAGCAGGGTCTGGTTGCTCGCCACGCCGCCGCCCACCACGACGGTGGGGTAGCTGAGCCGTTCGGTGAGGTGGGCCGTCTTCGCGACGAGGACATCGAGCGCGGCGTCCTGGAAGCCGCGGCACAGGTCGGCGCGGTCACTCTCAAGATCCTTCGATCCCTGCACGGCGCGGAGGAGTGCCGTCTTCAGTCCGCTGAAAGAGAACGCATATTCGTCCGGGCCGCTGCGGCCGAGCTCACCGAGCATCGGACGGGGGAACTTCCAGCGCCCCGGCCGCCCTTCCCGGGCGAGCTTCTCGATCTTCGGGCCTCCGGGATAGGCGAGGCCGAGAAGGGTGCCGACCTTGTCGAAGGCTTCGCCGACCGCGTCGTCCCGGGTGGCGCCGACGATCCGGTAGTTCCCCCAGGCGGGGACATCGAGGAGTTGGGTGTGACCGCCGCTCACGAGCAGCCCGACGAAGGGCGGGGCGAGGGTCGGGTCTTCCAGTGCGGCCGCGAAGAGGTGCCCTTCCATATGATGGACGCCCAGGAACGGCTTGCCCAGCGTCCAGGCCAGTCCCTTGCCGTACATCGCGCCGACGAGGAGGGCCCCGACGAGTCCGGGACCCTGCGTCGCCGCGATCCCGTCGATCGCCTCGAGCGTCGTACCCGCTTCGCTGAGCGCCTGATCGAGGACGTCGGGGAGGGCGGCCAGATGCGCGCGACTCGCCAGCTCCGGGACCACGCCGCCGAAGATGCGGTGCACGTCCTGTGACAGGATCACCACCGAGTCGACGACCGGGGTCCCGTGCGCCATCGGTCCCGCCTCCGCCGTGACCCGGACGACGGCGGCGGAGGTCTCGTCGCAGCTGGTCTCGATGGCGAGGAGTCGCATCAGGGGCGGCGTGGCTGCAGGCGGATCGCAGCGGGGCGCGACTCGGCCGTGAGTCCGGCGGGTACAAGGACGCGGAGGACCGCGGCGCCCGCACTGGTATCGGGCCGCGCGACCACGACCAGGCTCTCGGCGGTCAGGGTCTCGAGGCGCGCGCCCGGGCCCCGGACGGTGACCGTCACGGTATCGGGGACCGGGAGCCAGCGGACCTCGACCGGTCCCGGGACGGCGACCGGGATGCCGTGCCAGGCGCGCTCGCGGGTGACCGCCCCGCCCTGCGCGACCACCCGGATCACGACGTGCGCCGGGAGCACGTCGAGCGCGCGGGCGGTGATCCCCCGGGGCAGGATCACGTCGGACGGGTCGAGATCCACGACGCGATCCCCTTCGACGCTGTCGACGACGGTCTTGAGCACTTGGACCGGGCGGTTGCCCAGCTTGAGGAATTCCCGCGCCGGCGCGGTGAGCTGCACGCTGGCGGTGGCCGGCGCACCGACGATGACGCGACCGGCGGGCGCTTCGAGCGCGAGGCGGGCGCGGACCCGCCGATTGATCGGCTCCTCCAGCGCGGCGACGACCCAGAGGAGGATCGCCAGGAGGACCGACGTGAGCTTCAGGGGCCAGTTGGCGAAGACCCGCTGGAGGAGCGCCACCTCAGCTCCCGTCGGCGAGGAGCCGGTCGATCAGGTCGCGATTGGCGGGGGAGTTCCAGTCGTGGCTGCCGATGAGGCGGCGCACGATATGGCCTTCGCGATCGAGCAGGAAGCTTTCGGGCACTCCGGTGGTCTGGTACAGCCCCTGGATGGCTCCGCTCTGGTCGTGCAGGATGTCGAAGGTGAGATGCAGCTCGGTGACGAAGGCGCGGACCTGGTCGGTCCCGCCCTGGTCGATGCTCACGGCCGCGATCTTGAACCCCTTGGCGGCGTAGTCCTGATAGAGCGCTTCCATCGAGGGCATCTCGTCGCGGCACGGGGCGCACCAGGTGGCCCAGATGTTCACCAGGGTGACCTGACCGCGATACTGCTCGCGGAAATCCACGGTGTCGCCCTTGGCGAGCGCGAAGGCACGGAAGTCGGGCGCTTCGGAGTCGACGCCGACCACGCCGCCGTCGTGCGCCCGCGTCAGCGTGACGCCACCGATGACGAGCGCCGCCACGATCCCGCCGGCGAGGAACCATTGCTTGGACATCGTTCAAGCCTCCACGGCGCAACGGCGCCGAAGTTGACGGATCGCCTCGGCGGGGTCGGCCTGACCGAAGACCGCCTGGCCCGCGACGAACGTATCGGCCCCGGCCTGCCACGCCTCCCCGATGGTGTCGACCCCGATGCCGCCGTCGACCTCGAGGGTCGCCTTGGAACGGCGGAGATCGAGGAGGGCCCGGGTGCGCCGTATCTTCTCGGTGCTCCCGGGGAGGTACCGTTGGCCGCCGAAACCCGGATTGACGCTCATGATGAGCACCAGGTCGAGTTCGGGAATGACCTCCTCCAGCAGGGAGAGCGGGGAGGACGGATTGAGCGCGAGGCCGGCCTTCATTCCCAGTTCGTGGACGGTGGCGAGGTGCCGCTGGACGTGCACGGTCGCCTCGGGATGGAAGGTGAAGAGGCTCACGCCGAGGTCGGCATACTCGGCGATGTAGCGCTCGGGCTCGATCACCATCAGGTGCACGTCGAGCGGGAGGTCGGAGAGCTTCCGGAGCGCCTTGATCATCGGCGTTCCGAACGTGAGGTTCGGCACGAACTGGCCGTCCATCACGTCCACGTGGAGCCAGTCCGCGCCGCCGGCGGTGGCCTGGGTGATCTGTTCCTTGAGGCGGCCGAGGTCGGTACTGAGGACGCTGGGGGCGATGCGCACGGCGCGGCTCATTCGGGTTCTCCGGCCACCACGACGTCCACTCGGCCCTCCTTGGCGGCGAGTCCACCGGCGGCGGGGCGTTGACGGATGATATGTCCGTCCGCGACCGCGTCGCTCCGTTCCTTCATGATCCTCCCGATGGTAAGTCCTGCGGTGAAGAGCTTTTCGCGCGCTTCGGGGACCGTCAGGCCGCTGATGTCGGGGATCGCCGTGTTGGCGGGCCCCGAGCTCACCACGAGGTCCACCGGCTCGGTCGGAGCGCGGGTAACGCCGGCGGCGGGGCGAGTGGCGAGGGCGGTCCCCTTCGGGGCGGCATTGGCGACCGAGTCGACCGCGCGGACCCTGATCCCGCTCGCCGCGATGACCCGCAGCGCGAGCGGTGCGTCCATCCCCTCGATGTCGGGGATCGGGAGTTCGGGTGGTCCGCTCGACACCAGCAGCTCGACCGACGCGCCGCGGCCGACCTCGCTGTACGGCGGCGGGTCCTGCCAGACCACCGCGCCGCGCGCGAGGCGCGGGTGTGGCATCTCATCGCTCGTTCGGACCCGGAGTCCAGCCGCCCTCAGCCGGGCCTCGGCCTCGGCGGTGCCGAGTTCGAGCACGCGCGGCACCGCCACCGATTCGGAGAAGAGGGGCGCGGGATAGAGCCAGAGGGCCGCGACCAGGTAGCCGGCGAGCGTCGCGCCGAACGCGAGCGACACCTGGATCAACAGGCGGCGGCCGGTGACGGTACGGGTGATCCCGCTCCAGGGGAATCGTGGCATTCCGGTGGGGCTCCCTTCGTTCATGCGCGCCTCCGCAGACGGGCGGCGTAGGCGCCGTCGGTGCCGTGCACCTGCGGCAGCAGGGTCAGGTCTCCTGCCGGCGAGAGCCAGGTCGGGTCGGCGCCGGGAGCGAGCTCGCGTACGAATTCGGGATGGGCGGCGAGGAAGCGATCCACTTGCAGTTCGTTCTCCTCGGGTTCGAGCGAGCAGGTCGCATACACCAGCAATCCACCGGGCCGCACGACGCCCGCCACCCTTTCCAGCAGCGCCTGCTGGCGCTGGGTGATCACCTCAAGGGCGCGGGGCGAGACCTTCCACCGGGCGTCCGGGTGCCGCGCAAAGGTGCCGGTGCCGAGACAGGGCGCGTCGAGCAGGACGGCATCGACCGGACGGCAGGGCGGGGTGGCGGCGTCGGCGGCGAGGATGAATTCACGACCGCTCCCGGCCCGCTGCAAGTTGGCGCGGAGCTTCCGCACCCTGGCCACGTTCGCGTCGGCGGCGATGACCCGCCCGACCGTCCGACCGATGGTGATCGTCTTGCCCCCGGGCGCGGCGCAGGCATCGTAGAGTGTCGCGCCCTCGGGGATCGCGGCGAATCGCGCCACCAACGCTTGCGCCGGGTCCTGGATCAGGAAGCCGCCCTCGGCGAAACCGGGAAGCGCCGTCGGCGTCCGACCCTCGACCACCAGTCCGGCGCCATATGGTGCGGTGCGGACGTGGAGCCCTTCGGCACGGAACGCGGTCTCGAGTTGCTCGGCGGTCCATCGCGCCGGCTGGACCACGAGCGGCGGTGGCGTGTCGTTCCAGAGCAGGAGGTCGCGGGTGCCGTCGACCCCGAACCGGGCGTCCCAGCGGAGGATCAGCCAGGCGGGGTGCGACCGCCGCGACCCCGCGTCGCTCCCGCTCGGCGCGCCGTTCGTCGCGAGCTTCCGGAGCATCGCATTGACGAATTTGGCGGCGCGCTCGCCCACGATCTTCTTGGCGAGCTCGGTGCTGGTCCCCACTGCCGCGTGCGCCGGCACCTTGTCGAGCTCGAGCAGCTGGTACGCGCCGAGACGCAGGAGGTCACGGAGCTTCGGATTGACGCTCTCCCAGCCATGTTCCGCGTACGGGGCGAGGGCGGTGTCGAGGTCACCCCGGCGGCGCAGGACGCCGGCCGCGAGTTCGTGGGCCAGCCGCCGGTCGCGCTCTTCCATCCCTTCCACCGCGCGGTCCCGCGCGACATCGAATGGCGCGCCGCGCGCGACCGCTTCGAGGATGACATACGCGGCGTGGCGGGCGTCCCCGGCCGCGATCTTCAGCCGAGCATCCCCTTGGTCGGGCTCGAGGGGATCGCGACCTCGCGCTTCGGCATCCGGCCCGCAAGATACGCCGCGCGTCCGGCCTGGACCGCCCACCGCATCGCGGTGGCCATCCCGATCGGATCCTGCGCTTCGGCGAGGGCGGTGTTCATCAGGATCCCGTCCACTCCCTGTTCCATCACCACGCATGCATCCGACGCCGTGCCGACGCCCGCGTCGACGATGACCGGGACCGCGAGGCGCGCCTTGATCGTGCGGATGGAGTAGGGATTGAGCATCCCGAGTCCGCTCCCGATCGGCGACGCGAGGGGCATCACCGCCACCGCGCCGGCGTCTTCGAGCCGGAGCGCGGTGATCAGGTCGTCATTGGTGTAGGCCATCACCTTGAACCCTTCCTTGGCGAGCGTCTTGGTGGCCTCGAGGAGGCCGTAGACGTCGGGGAGGAGGGTCTGCTGGTCGCCGATCACCTCGAGCTTCACGAACTCGTTGAACCCCGCCTCGCGTGCGAGCCGGGCGTAGCGGATCGCGTCCTCGGCGGTGTAGCACCCGGCGGTGTTGGAGAGGAGGAAGAAACGTTCGGGGCCCAGGTGGTGCAGGATGCTCTGGTCCTTGGTCCGGTCGAGGTCGACCCGACGGACCGCGACCGTCACAACGTCCGCGCCCGAGGCCTCGATCGCCGCCACCATCTCCGCGTTGGAGCGGTACTTCCCGGTGCCGACCAGGAGCCGAGACGTGAAGGTCCGGCCCCCGATGGTGAGGGGGGTATCGAGGGCAGGGGAGATGGTCGTGGACATGGGCTAAATCTAATCGGGGCCGCGGATTGCGTCATTTTGCGCCGGGCTGCGATGGAGAGGTGACGGAGGGACGGCCGGAGGGTGCGATAGTCGGGGGTGGATACGCATGGAAGGCCGCCGCGACTGCGGGGGTGGGATTATTCGAGGAGCGGGCCCTACTTCGTGACGTTCGTGGTCGCGGGGAGAGCCGAGTCTTTGATGTCGCAGGGTGGCGAGCCCACGACCGCCGGTGAGGCTGTGCGGGCGGTGTGGGAGAGACTGCCAGCCCTGTTCCCAAGAGTCCGATTGGACGAGATGGCGATCATGTCAGACCACGTTCACGCTGTCCTGTTCCTATCGGACCACCCATGTGATCGAGCTCAGTTGGGGGAGGTCGTCCGTGCTTGGAAAGCGGCCTCTACGAGGGCGATCCGGCGTTCGACACCCGCTTTCGCTTGGCAGTCTCATTATCAGGATTGGGTAATCCGATCCCAGGCCTCCCTGAACCGTGTCAGGGCCTACATCCGGTCGAATCCGATCCGGCGGCATTGATCGATTCCGCGATTCATCGCGGACAAGAATTGGATGGACGAGATGCGGGCCCGCGATTTCATCGCGGGCCCTTGGGGGGCCAAGGTCTCGGGCATTGCCCGCCGTGAACGGCGGGCCCGCAGGTCGTCGGAAGAGAAGAAGGCCCGCGATCTTATCGCGGGCGGAAGTCCAGCCCTCGGCGGCTTTGGGCCCTACCCTCCTCCCACGAATTGCACGATCTCGACCTGGTCCCCCGCCCCGACCGTCACCTCGCCCAACCTCGTCCGCCGCACGATGACCCGGTTGTGCTCCACCACCACCATCCGGGGGTCGATCGCCAGGTGGGCGAGCAACCCGACCAGGGTGAGGTCGGCGGGAACCTCGCGGGACTCGCCGTTCACGGTGACGCTGATCATCGGCTCACTCCGCCCACGGCGCGAGGAGGGCGCGGGCCGCGGCGTACGGATCGTCGGTGTCCCAGAGCGAGCGGATCGCGGCCACGCCCCATGCTCCCGCGTCGTGGCACTCGGCCGACCGCTCCGCCGTGATCCCTCCGATCGCGATGACCGGTCGGCCGAGGGCGGCACAAGCGGGAATGAATCCCACGCCGGCGGCCGGTCGACCCGGATGACTCGGCGTTTCATAGATGTTGCCGGCGAGGAGGAAATCGGCACCCTCCTTGACCGCGGCACGGGCCTCGTCGAGCGAATGGACCGACCGCCCGATCCACCCCTTGCCGAGCACCTGCCGCGCATCGGCCACCGACAAGTCCGGCGCAGAGAGCTGCACGCCTTGGGCGCCGAGGGCGCGCGCGAGGTCGGCCCGGCCATTGACGATCACCGCCGCCTCCGGCGGACGCGCCAACGCCACGAAGCGTCGCCCGATCTCGGCCAGGTGCTGCATCGTCGCATCGCGATCGCGGAGGTGCAGGGCGGTCGCAGGCCCGAGGGCTGCGATCGCGGCGGCCGTCCGTCCCAGGTCGGGATCGGCGAGGACGCGGCCGTCGGTCACCGCGTGGAGGCGCGGAAGGGGTCTCACTCGAAGCGGGGCAGGGCAGCGTCGCGGCGACCGGCCGCCCAGGCCGCGGCGCGCATCTTCGCCTTGCCGGCGGGCTGGACGGCGTGGATATCCACGGCCCCCTTCCCGCAGGCGATCCGGAGCGCCGCGCCTGCGGCGAGCGTCTGTCCCGGCGCACCACCGGCCTCCACGAGCTCCGCCCCGAAGAGCTTGAACGGCTGACCTTCGAGCTGGGTCCAGGCGCCCGGTTCCGGATCCATCGCTCGCACCAGTCGCGCGATGACGGCCGCGTCATCGGTCCATTCGACATGGGCGAGCTCGCGGTCGATCTTGGGCGCGTAGGTCGCGGCCGCATGATCCTGCACCTTGGGGCGGGCCGCCCCCGCGCCGAGGAGGGAGAGCGCATCGATCAGGGCCTGGGCGCCGAGGTCGGCGAGCCGGGTCGTCAACTCTCCGGCGGTCTCGGTCGGACCGATCCTCGTGCGCACGGAGTGCAACACCGGCCCCGAGTCGAGCCCCGCTTCCATCTGCATGATGCTGATGCCGGTGAACTCCTCTCCCGTGAGGATGGCCCGCTGGATCGGAGCGGCGCCGCGGAGACGGGGGAGGAGCGAGGCATGCACGTTGATCATCCCGAGCCTGGGGACCGCCAGGATCTCGGGTTTGAGGATGTGCCCATAGGCCACGACCACGCCGACATCCGGCTTGGCGTGTTCGAGCGCCCGATGGAACACGTCGCCCACGGGCCGGTCCGGCTGGACGACATCGAGCCCCGCCTCGAGCGCGACGGTCTTGACCGGAGGCGGAACGAGGGTGGAGCGAGAACGTCCCTGCGGGCGGTCGGGCTGGGTGACGACGAGGACGACCTGGAAGTGCGCGGCGAGGAGCGCCTCGAGCGAGGGGACCGCGAACTCCGGGGTGCCGAAGAAGGCGACCCGCATCACTCTCCCGCGGGAGCGGGCTCGGTGGGCTGTTCCTGGACGTGACCCGCCTTCGGGTGCTCGCGCTGGTACTTCCGCATCATGAACTGCCGCTTCATCGGCCCCAGGTGGTCGATGAAGAGGACGCCGTCGAGGTGATCGATCTCGTGCTGGATGGCGCGGGCCAGGAGCCCGTCGGCCTCGAGGGTGTACCGCTGTCCCTCCCGGTCGAGCGCCTCGAGGGTCACCTGGAGCGGGCGCGTCACCTCCGCGAACACGTCGGGGACCGAGAGGCACCCTTCCTCTTCGGACTCCTTGGGCCCGCTGGTCGCCGCGATGCGTGGGTTGACGAGGGCGATCCGGTGTCCGTCGGCGTCGATGACCGCCACGCGCCGTGCGACCCCCACCTGGTTGGCGGCGAGCCCGATGCCCTTGTTCGCGTCCATCGTCTCGAACAGCGCGTCGATGAACCGACGAATCTCCTCGTCCACACGCACCACCTCCGCGCTCCGCTGGCGGAGCACGGGAGAGCCGAGCAGGTGGAGCGGGAGCACCGCCATCAGGCAGGCGGTGCCGCGACGTCACCGACGCGGATGATGCGGGTGCGCTCGACCACCACCGTACTGTCGCCGGTCTCGATGGTGACGCGCCATTCCCCCTTCTCCTTCAATTCCTTGATGTCCTTGACCTTGCCGACGATGCCGCCGGCGGTCATCACCTCGTCGCCCTTCTTGAGGGCGGCCAGGAGGTCGGCGTGCTTCTTCCGCGCCGAGCCCTGGGGGCGGATGATCAGGAAGTAGAAGATCCCGACGATCAGGATGATCTGGAACGGAAGGAACCAGCCGGGCATCTTGCCATCGGCGCTGGCCATCACGTTGAGGAGTGCGAGGGTCACTTAGTTGTCCTTGCCGTGGTAACGCTGGAGCCACTCGCGGCTCCAGCTTGCGTAGTCGCCTGCCAGGATGTGGGTCCGGGCCATCTCGCCCAGCCGCACCAGGAAGCGGATGTTGTGGATCGACACCAGCCGAAGACCGAGCATCTCCTCGGCGACGAACAGGTGCCGGAGATACCCGCGGGTATACCCGCGGCAGGTCTCGCAGTCACAGTCGGGGTCGAGCGGGGCGTCCGACGTGCGGTTGTCCGCCCGCCGGATGTTGACCTTCCCCGTGGCCGTCCAGGCGCTGCCGTGACGGCCGTTCCGCGTGGCCGCCACGCAGTCGAACAGGTCCACGCCACGCGCGATCGCTTCGATGAGGTCGTCGGGGAAGCCGACCCCCATAAGATAACGGGGTCGATCCGCGGGCAGCACCGGCTGCAGCGTCTCGAGGACGCGGTGCATCACCGGCTTTGGTTCCCCCACTGAGAGCCCCCCGATGGCGATCCCGGTCCAGGGGCCGCGGGCCAGGGTCCCCTCGAGCGAGCGGAGCCGGAGGTCGTCGTGGGTGCCCCCCTGGATGATCGGCCACATGGTCTGGGTGCCCCCTCCCCCCGACCCCCTCCCCCTGTCGGGGGAGGGGGAGTTCGCGACGATCGATGCGTGGTGGTCGCGGCAGCGCTCCAGCCACCGGAGGGTCCGCTCCATCCCCTCGAGTGCCGAGGCGTGGTCGCTCTGACCGGGGACGACGTGGTCGAAGGCCATCGCGATGTCGGCGCCGAGGGCGACCTGGATCTTCATCGCCCGCTCGGGGGTGATCATGCGGGTCGACCCGTCGATGGGGCTCTTGAACGTCACCCCCTCCTCGGTGATCTGCCGCATCTCCGCCAGGGAAAAGACCTGGAATCCCCCCGAGTCGGTGAGCATCGGGCCGTTCCAGGTGGTGAAGCGCTGCAGGCCGCCGAGGGCGCGGACCACTTCCTCGCCGGGACGGAGATGGAGATGGTAGGTGTTGCCGAGGACGATCTGGGCCCCGGTGCGGCGCACCTCTTCCATCGAGAGGCCGCGCACCGCGCCGTGGGTCCCCACCGGCATGAACGCCGGCGTCCGTACCGTCCCGTGGGGGAGGGTCAGAGTGCCGGCGCGCGCGCCGCCGTCGGTGGCCTGCAGGGTGAAGTCGAACATGGGCCCAAACATAAGTGAGGAGTGAGAAGTGAGGAGTGAGAAGGGGCGGTCACCCACTCCTTACTCCTCACTCCTGACTCCTCACACAATCACCATGGCGTCGCCGTAGGAATAGAACCTGTACTGCTGTTCGATCGCGTGGCGGTACGCCGCCATGGTGGCGTCGTAGCCCGCGAAGGCCGCGACCAGCATCAACAGGGTCGAGCGGGGAAGATGGAAATTCGTGATCAGGTGGTCGACGACCTGGAAGGTGTACCCAGGGCGGATGAAGATCTGCGTCTCGCCCTGTCCGGGTTTGCCGCCGGAGGCCTCAAGGGTCCGCACGACCGTCGTGCCCACCGCCCAGAGCCTGGCACCCCGCGCTCGCGCATCGGCGATCGCGGTCGCCGTCTCCGCCGGCACCTCGTAGCGCTCGACGTGCATGTGATGGTCGGCGGGATCGGCGGCCTCCACCGGCTTGAAGGTCCCGGCACCGACCTCGAGGTCAAGGTGCGCGAAGCGCACTCCCTTGGCCCTCAACGCATCGAGCAAGGCCGGGGTGAAATGGAGACCCGCGGTCGGCGCGGCGACGCTCCCTTCGCGCTCGGCGTAGACGGTCTGGTAGCGGGTCTCGTCCGCGTCGGTCGGGGCGCGCTCGATGTAGGGGGGAAGTGGCAACCGGCCGTACTTCGCCATCGCGTCGGTCGCGTCGAGTCCGACGAACCGGACGAGCCGCGTCCCCTCCTCCCGCACCTTGATCGTCTCGATCTCCGAGTCCGGTCCGAGCCGGATCCGCTTCCCCGGCCTGAGCGCCGATCCCGGCTTCCCCATCGCTTCCCAGCTGCCATCCGGGCACGGCGTCAGCAACAGCACTTCGGCGGGCGCCCCGGAAGGACGCGTCCCAAGCAGCCGCGCGTGGCGGACCTTGGTCGTGTTCAGGACGATGAGATCGCCCGCGGGGATGAGTCGGAGCAGATCGGCGAAGTTCAGGTCTTCCAGCGCCGCGCCGTCCACGCGGCTGAGCGCCAACAGACGCGACGCCCCCCGCTCGGCGCTCGGCGTCTGGGCGACGAGGTCGGGGGGGAGGTGATAGTCGAATTGTGCGGTCTTGAGGGTCATTGGTCGTTGGTCATTGGTCGTGCCGATCGAGCCGTCGGTCCAGGCGGCGCCCATCGAGCGTGCCGCGACCAACGACCAAAGACCAACGACCGTGCTAGATCAGCGAGGCCTGCCCACCTGCCGGCGGCTGCATTCCGAACCGCTTGTACGCCTGTGCCGTGGCGACCCGTCCGCGCTGGGTCCGTTCGAGGAATCCCTGCTGAATGAGATAGGGCTCGTACACCTCTTCCAGCGTACCGGCGTCCTCACCCACCGCGACGGCGACCGTGCCAAGTCCGACCGGCCCACCGCCGAACTTCTCGATGATGGTGCTGAGGATCCGGGCGTCCATGTCGTCCAGCCCGAACTCATCGACGTTGAGCCGCGCCAGCGCCTCCTGGGCGACCTCCACCGTGATCGTGCCACCGGCCCGCACTTCGGCGAAGTCGCGCACGCGCCGGAGGAGGCGATTGGCCACCCGTGGCGTCCCCCGGCTCCGGCGCGCGATCTCGGCGGCCCCGGCCTTTTCGATCGGCACGCCGAGGAGCCTGGCCGAGCGGGTCACAATGGTGTCGAGGTCCTTCTCGGGGTAGAACGAGAGCCGCTCGACGATCCCGAAGCGGGCCCGCATCGGCGGGGTGAGGAGCCCGAACCGCGTGGTGGCGCCGACCAGGGTGAACTTCTCGACCGCCATCGGCACCGTCTGCGCATTGGGACCGTCGGCGATCCGCACGTCGACGCGGTAATCCTCCATCGCGGGGTAGAGGAACTCCTCCAGCTGCGGCTTGAGGCGGTGGATCTCGTCGATGAAGAGGATGTCCCCGGGCCCGAGCGTGGTGAGGAGCCCTACCAGATCGCCCGGCTTCTCGAGCACCGGGCCCGAGGTGGTGCGAAGCTGGACCCCCATCTCCTTGGCGAGGAGCATCGCGAGGGTCGTCTTGCCGAGACCAGGCGGGCCGAAGAAGAGGATGTGGTCGAGGGGTTCGCCCCGCTTCTTCGCCGCCTCGATCGAGATACCCAGCGACTGACGCACCTGTTCCTGCCCGACGAATTCGTCGAGCCGCGAGGGGCGGAGCGCCGCGTCGGCGCCGGTCTCCTCGGGCAGTGCGTCGGGGGTGGTGATCTGGAGGCGGGACATGGAACTAAGGTAAGGGGTGGAAGCTCCACCCGCGAAGCGGCGGCTATTGAAACGGAGGGTGCCGAGGGGCGCGCGCCCACGCGCGCCCGGTCAGGGATCTATTTGTCGTTCGAGAGGGCGGCCCGGGGGGCCGCCCCTCTGCGTCTACCGCTCAATCGAACTGACGGCCGAGGTGACCGCCCTCGGCAGTTACGCGAGTTTGGCGTCCCACCGCACCGGCCGCTCACCCGGCCTCACCACGTGCTTGGCATGGCAGGTGACGCACTTGTCCGCGATCTCGGCAGTCGCAGTGGGGACGAGCTTCCGGTTGGTGGAGCCGCAGCGGGTGCAGTTCCATTCGGCAGTGACGGCGGGTTGCATGGTGGCCTCAGTCGGTGGTCGGTTGTCGGTGATCGGTAGCTACTGACTACCGACTACCGACTCGCGAGTCGTTGCAGCGCCCGCTTCACGAGCGCACTGGTCTCGTCGGGTGTGCCGGCCTGGAGCTCGGCGCGCACTGCGGTCTCGGCGTCACGCGGGGCATATCCCAGGTTCACCAGCGCCTTCACGGCGGCGTCACCCGCGGCGGGCGGGGCGCTGGCCACGGCGGCGATGTTCAGGTCGGCGAAGCGGTCGTGCAGCTCGATGACCATCTTTTCCGCCTTCTTCTTGCCGATGCCGCTCACGGTGGAGAGGGTCGTGATGTCCCTCCCCTGCAAGCTCCGTACGGTGCGGGCGGGACCGAGGTGCGAAAGGATCGCGAGGGCCAGCTTCGGCCCCACGCCGCTGGCACCGAGGAGGCGCTGGAAGATGATGCGCTCGACCGGATCATCGAAGCCGTAGAGCGCCCACCCATCCTCTTTCACGACCAACTCGGTGAAGAGGCGCACGCTCTTGCCGGCCGGCGGGAGCCGCTCGTGGACGCCGAGGGGCACGGTGATGGCGTAGCCCACGCCTCCGTTGGTCTCGACGATCACGGTCTCGCTCGAGCGATCGGCCAGGACGCCGAGCACGGTGCTGATCATCCGCGGGCCCTCCAGGGGGCGATGCGATTCCGACCGGGTCCGACCAGCAGGTGGGTGAGGGCGATCGCGACGGCGTCGGCGGCGTCGGCGGGCTTGGGCGCGGTGCGGAGCCGGAGGAGCTGCATTACCGCATACCCGACCTGGTTCTTGAGCGCGGCACCGCGACCCACCACGGACTTCTTGACCTGCGCTGGCGAATATTCGTGAGTGGGGATCCCGGCCTGGGCCGCCGCGAGGAGGATGACACCGCGCGCGTGGCTCAGCACGATGGCCGACCGGACATTCTTGCCGTAGAAGACCCCTTCGACCGCGATGACGTCGGGGCGGTGGCGGGCGATCAGCTCGGTGACCCCCTCGTGCACTGCGAGGAGCCGGAGCTGCAGCGCCTGGGTGGCCGGGGTGCGCACCACGCCGCACTCGATGAGGGTGGCGGGAGTGCCGGACTCGATCACGCCGAAGCCGAGCACCGCGGTCCCCGGGTCGATGCCGAGGATCTTCAGTTGCCGGCCTCGGCCATCGCGTCGGCGTCCATCTCGAAGTTGGAGAACACCTTGGCGACGTCGTCCAGTTCCTCGAGCGCGTCGATCAGCTTGATAAGCTGGATCGCGTCCTTCCCCTCGACCTTCACCGTGTTCTTCGGGACCATCGCGACCTCGGCCGACTCGGGTTCGAGTCCCTTGGCCTTAAGGGTCGCCAGGACGGTGTGGACCTCGAGCGGCGCCGTGGAGACGATGAACTGGTCACCTTCCTTGGTGAAGTCCTCGGCGCCGGCCTCGAGGGCAAGCTCGAGCGCCTGCTCCTCATTCTTCACCTTGGCGACGTCGATCGTGATCTCGCCCTTGCGGTCGAACATCCACGACACCGAGTTGGAGGCGCCGAGGTGGCCCCCGTTCCGGCTGAAAACGAAGCGCACGTCGGCCACGGTGCGGGTGGGATTGTCGCTGGTGGCCTCGACGTAGATCGCCACGCCGCCAGGTCCGTACCCTTCATACGCCAGCTCGACGATCGTCTCCCCTTCGAGTTCGCCGGTCCCCTTCTTGATGGCGCGGTCGATGTTGACGTTGGGCATGTTGGCCTGCTTCGCCGTATCCACCGCCAGGCGGAGCCGGGGGTTCCCGTCGAGGTCGCCCCCGCCGGCCTTGGCCGCGACGGTGATCTCGCGGATCAGCTTGGTCCACGCCGAGGCGCGGCGGTTGTCGGTGACCGCCTTCTTCCGTTTGATCTGCTTCCATTTACTATGACCGGCCATCAGCTACCTCGTGGGGTCAGGCCCCAAAATAAGCGGGTCCGATCGGGTTGACGCCACCTGTGCGGCACCGCTAAGCTTCCCGGTTCATGCGCCAACTGACCGTCGCGGCCCTCGCCGCCACCCTGCTCCTCGGCTGTACCCGCGACCGGCCCAAGTTGCCGAGTCTGCCGGCCGCCTTCGCCACCCTCCCGCTTCCGCCGACGCCCGAATACCTGGGTCAGTCCGGCAGCGAAGATGCGCTGATGTTCACCTTCCGTTCCGCCACGCCGGCCGACGTCGTGGCGGAATACTATCGTGGTCTGTTCGTGGCCGACACGATCTACCACATGATCAGCAACACCCGGGGAGCGGAGGGGGAGCACGCGTATTACGTCGAATACAACAAGCGTCCCCTGTGGGTGCGGATCCGTCCGGAGGCGGGGAACGAGGGCAGCATCATCGAGCTCATGGGCGCGGTGGTGGCCGGCGCGGATACGACGCACGGCACGGTCGCCGACAGCGCCCGGGCCGACTCGGCCGCCCGCCGCCACTGACCCAGGAGGTCAGCGGTCGGGGTCGAGCATGTCCTCGAACCGGAGCCACCGCTGATAAAAGTAGAGGTCGGCGAAGCCGGTCGGTCCGTTGCGGTTCTTCCCAACGATCAGCTCCGTCGCCCCCTCCACCCCACCGCCCGGGCGATACATCTCCTCGCGGTAGACGCCCAGCACCACGTCGGCGTGCTGCTTCACCTGCCCCCGTCCCCCCAGATCGTCGAGTGAGGGGCGGGGGTCTTCACGTGTGGCCACCAGCGCCGGAAGCTGCGCGACCGCGAGGATCGCGACATTCTCCGCCAGGGCGACCCCCTTGAGGGCGCGGGTGGCGAGCGCGAGCGCGTCGTCCTGGTCCCGCGTGGGGTGGGGCGAAGGGACGAGCTGCAGGTAGTCGATCACCACGAGGGCGGGGCGGGGGACCACCACGAGGGCCTCTTCGATCTCGGCGAACTCGCGACCGATGAGGGGCCGCACCACCAGAGGGGCGCCCCGGAGCCGCACGGCCGCGGCGCCGACCGCCGAGCGCCGCTCGTCGGTGAGCTTCCCGGTGCGAAGCTCGTCCACGGTGGCGCGTCCTTCGATGGCGAGGGCGCGCTCCATCAGCCGATCCTCGCTCATCTCGCCGGAGAGGAAGAGGACCGGTGTTCCCGCCAGCACGCTCCGGAGCGCGATCCCGAGCGCCAGCGAGCTCTTCCCGCTGCCGATGTCGCCGGCCAGCAGCACCAGGTCGCGCCGGCGGAGCCCGCCGCCGAGGAGACGGTCGATCGACGGGAAGCCGGTGGGGATGTTGTCGGGGCGCGGCTGGCCGTCGAGGGTGGCGTCCACCTGCTGGACCACCGTCTCGATGGAGGGCCGGAACCGCCGCGATGGCTTGGGCATGCTCAAGTCTACCCTCGCGTCCCGCGGGCCGCCCGGGCCGCGGCGGCCACCGCGTCGGCCACCTCGGGGCCGAGGGCGTCGCGCGCCGGGGCGGTCAATTGCTGGAGCGCCGTGGCCGGGGCATCGGGGGTGTCGTCGGCGAGGTGGGAGAGGGCCGCGGTCACCGCGCGGCGGACCGGGGCGGGGAGGGTGAGCGTGCTCAGGCGGTGCCGCAGTGCTTCGAGGTGACGACTCCGGAGCTTTGCGCCGACCGGTGGATCGAGCTGCCCTTCCTCCGCCGCGCGCACCACCAGCCAGAGGGCGTAGACCCCCTCGCGCCTCGGCCCGCGCGCGGTGCGGCCGAGGAGTTCGACGAGTCGGGTCGTGGCCGGGGTCCAGTCGCTCATCGGTGGAGAACCGCCAAGGACGCGGCCACTTCGGCCGGCGCGATGTCGCGGAGGCAGCGGTGGTGCCCTTCGGGACAGGTCGGCCCGCCGAAAGCACTGCAGGGGCGGCAGTAGAGGTCGCGCTCGAGCACCGTGGCGTTGGCGTGATAGGGGAAGAAGCCGAAGGGCGCCACGGTCGGCCCCATCAGGGCGATGATGGGGGTCCCGACCGCGGTGGCCATGTGCATCACGCCGGTGTCGCCGATCGCGAGCGCTTCGGCGCGCTGGAGAAGTGCCCCGGTCTCCTGCAGGGCGAATTCGCCTGCCGAATTCTCCGCGAGCACGTCGGGCCGAACGGCGCGGGCGGCGCCCACGATCGCGTCGCCGACTTCGCGCTCCGCTCGCCCGCCCGTGACGACCAAGGACCGTCCGCTCTGGGCGAGCGAAGCGGCGAGCGCGGCCCAATACTCGGGGGGCCAGCGCTTGCTGAAGTGCGCCGCGCCGGGGCCGATGAGGGTGAAGGGCCGGCCGGCGAACCCGTGGGTGGCGAGCCAGGCATCGACCTTGGCCACCGCCGCCGGACTCACGAAAAACTCGAGCCCCTGCCCGTCGGGACGGACATCGAGCCCCTCGGCAGCGTCGAAGAAGCGCTCCGCTTCGGGGACCGTGTCGTGATAGACGTTCTGCTTGAGGCGGATGAGGATCTCGCGTGCCACGCGGCGCTTGGAGTATTCCCGCCACCGTCCTGGAGCGAGGAGATGCAGGGCGCGGGAGCGGAGCGACCCGTGGAGGTCGAGGAGGTGGGTGAAGTGCCGGCCGCGCAGTTCCTTCGCCAGGGGAAGGAGCGGGTCGCCGTCGCGGTAGGTGATGACCTCGGAGAGCCGCGGGCTCTCGCTCACCAGCGGGGCGAACTGTGACTTGACGAGGAACGCGATGTGGGCGTCGGGGTGCCGCGCCCGGAGCGCCCGGACCAGCGCGCTCGTGAGGAGGATGTCGCCCATCGAGCTGAAGCGGACGAGAAGGATGCGGGGTGCGTCGGCCATGCCCGGAATGTACGGCGTCCATTAGCTTCCGGTATGGCCCGCCCCAAGCGCATCCTCTGGGTCGACGACGAGGTGGACAGCCTCACGTCGCAGATCCTCTTCCTCGAACAGCAGGGCTTCGAGGTGGAGCGGGCCGCGCATGGGGACGACGCGCTCGTGCTCCTCCAGCGGCACGATTTCGGCGTGGTACTCCTGGATGAACAGATGCCGGGGCGGCGGGGGCTCGAGCTCTTCCGCGAGATCCGGCTGGCCGATCCGTCGATGCCGGTGGTGATGGTGACCAAGAGCGAGGAGCCCGACGTCCTCAAGGACGCCATCGGCGCCGAGATCAGTGACTACCTCGTCAAGCCGGTGCATCCGCGCCAGGTGCTGACCGTGGTGACCCGGCTCCTCGAAGGGGACAAGATCCGCCAGCAGCGCCTCTCGCGCGATTTCACGACCCGGTTCCGTGAGCTCGAGACTCGGCACGGCACGCGGATGCAGTGGCGTGAATGGGTGGAACTGACGGCGGAACTGGCGTCGTGGGAGGAGCGGCTCGGGGAGGCGGACGAACCGGGGCTGCAGCAGGCGCTCCGCGGGCTGCAGGAGTCGCTCCGGCCCGATTTCGCCAAGTACATCGAGCGGGAATACCCGCGCTGGCTTTCGGACGGGGCCGAAGGGGCGGACCGACCGCCGCTCTCGGTGGACATCGGCGCGGAGTTCCTGCGCCCGGTGCTCGAGACCCACGGCAAGGTGATGCTGGTGGTGGTGGACTGCATGCGCCTCGACCAGTGGGAGGCACTGCATCCGCTCCTCGCCGCGCGGTTCGAAGTCGAGACCGCGCACTACTTCTCGATCCTGCCGACGGCGACCCCGTTTTCCCGGAACGCGATCTTCTCCGGGCTCTTCCCCGCTGAACTGGCTCGGCGGTATCCCGCGTGGTGGGGCAAGCTGGACGACGACTCGAGCCTCAACTCGCACGAGGCCGAGCTCTTCGCCGCCCACGTGAAAGAGATCACCGGTCGCGCGGTACCGATCCGATACGAGAAGGTCTTCTCCGCACCCGAAGGAGAGGCGCTGCTCAAGCGGCTGCCGGCCCACCTGGCCCAGGACGGCGTCACCGCGCTGGTCTTCAACTTCGTGGACCAGCTGGTGCACGGTCGCACCGAGCATTCGACGCTGCTCGAAGTGGCGCGCGACGCCACCGCCATCCGCCGGCTCACCAAGGCCTGGTTCGAGCGCTCCGCGCTGTTGCAGGCGCTCAAGGAGGCGGAACGACGCGACGTGCCGGTGCTCCTCACCACCGACCACGGATCGATCCACTGCTTCACGCCGGCCACGGTCTTCGCGCGCCACGACGTGACGGCCAACCTCCGCTTCAAGTTCGGCGAGGACATCAAGGCCGAGGACCCCGCGGCGGCGATCACGGTGAGCGACCTGGCCGCCTGGGGGCTTCCGTCGCGGGGTCCGCGCGAGAAGCTTCTGCTGGCCACCGGCGACCGGTTCTTCGTGTACCCGACCAAGCTCCGTGAGTACCAGGCCCGGTATCGCGGCGCCTTCCTCCACGGTGGCGTCACCCCCGAAGAGGTCATCCTGCCGATCGCGCTCCTCACCCCGCGCCGAGGGCGTCCGTGAGCACGTGGGCCCGGCTGGTGCGACAGCTGCGTCCGTACCGTGGGCGGTACTTCCTCGCCATTGGGCTGTATGCGTTCGGATCGGTGCTGGATGGCGCGGTGGTGGTGCTCCTCATCCCGCTCTTCAAGTATCTCTTCGGCACCGCGGGAGCGCTCGGGTCGGGGGGGTCCGCGCTCGAGCGCTGGACCGAGTGGGCGCTGGATCCGGTGCTGCACGGGACCACCCCCGACCAGGCGGTGTTGCGCGTGGTGGGGCTGCTGGTGGTCTCGCTGCTCATCAAGAACGCGGCCAACTACGCGGCCGGCCAGCTCTCCGTCGGGGTGCAGGAAGGGGTGGTGCGCGACCTCCGGACCTCGCTCTTCCGCCACCTGATGACGCTGGACCTGCAGCTCTTCCAGACCATGCGGGGCGGTCAGCTGCTGCAGCGGATCATCACCGACGTCGACCAGACCAAGTCGGTCGTGAGCTCGGTGCTGGCGCGGCTGCTGCAGAACGTCTTCGAGATCATCGTGGCCGCCACGATCCTCCTCTCGGCCTCGTGGCGGCTCACGCTGCTGGCCTTCACCGGTGCGCCACTCCTCATCCTGGGGATGCAGTTCATCGTGAAGCGCCTCCGGCGCCAATCGCGTGCCCGCGCCGATGAGTGGGGGGAGATCACCGCCTACGTCGCCGAGCGGATCGGGGCGATGAAACTGATCCGGAGCTACGGCGCCGAGGAACAGGAGCACGCGCGCTTCCACGAACAGGCCACCGCGTACCGGAAGCGTGTCATCCGCACCCAGCGCTATGCCACGATGACGAGCCCGCTCAGCGAGCTCTTCGGCGGGATGGTGCTGGTGCTGATCCTCTGGGGCGGTACCCGGGCGGTGCTCTCCCACAGCGGCATGACCCCTGAGGCGCTGATCACCTTCCTGATCGCCGCGCTCCGGATGATGTCGCCGATCAAGTCGCTGTCGCAGTTCCCGGCCACGGTCGCCGTGGCACTCGCCAGCGCCGACCGGGTCTACCAGCTGCTCGACACGCCGAGCACCGACGTCGACCCGCCCGGGGTCCGCGCGGCGACCTTCACGCGCGACATCCACTATGACCACGTTCGCTTCCGCTACGGCGAGGACCGCAACGTCCTGCACGACGTGAGCTTCACGATCAAGCGAGGAGAGGTGGTCGCACTCGTGGGCCCCTCAGGATCGGGAAAGACCACTCTTGTGGAGATGCTGCCCCGCCTGCACGACCCCAACGAAGGGGCCGTGCGGCTCGACGGCGTGCCGCTCACGGAGCTGTCGCGCGCGTCGGTGCGCGCGATGATCGGGATGGTCAGCCAGGATACGGTGCTCCTCAACGACTCCGTGCGGAACAACATCACCTTCGGCCATCCGGGCGCCACTGACGCGCAGATCGAGGCCGCGGCCCGCGCCGCCAACGCCCACGAGTTCATCGCCCAGCTCCCCGAGGGGTACGCGACGATGCTGGGCGAGCGCGGCACTCGGCTCTCGGGCGGCCAGCGCCAGCGGATCGCGATCGCCCGCGCGCTGCTCCGCGACCCGCCGATCCTCCTCCTCGACGAGGCCACCAGCGCGCTCGATACGGAATCGGAGCGGCTGGTGCAGGAGGCGATCGAACGGTTGATGCAGGACCGCACGGCGCTGGTCATCGCCCACCGGCTCGCCACCGTGCGCGACGCCGACCGGATCCTGGTGCTCGAAGAAGGAAAGATCGTGGAGCAGGGGAGCCATGATGAGCTCTACCGCGCCGGCGGTCTCTACCGCCGCCTCTACGACCTCCAGTTCCGCGAGGAGCCGACCACGTGAGCCCGGAGCCTCCCTTCGCGGGGCGCACCGTCGTCCTGCTCGGGCGTTTCGACGAACCGTACGGCGCGCACTCCCCCCTCAAGCGTCGGGCCCTCGAACGCCTCGGCTGTGCCGTCGCGGTGGTCGAGCACGCGCCGAAGGGATTCCTCGGCGCCATCCGGAAGGGGGATCTGCCCGAGCGACTGGGGCGGGCCCTGAAGGAGCACCGCCCTGATCTGGTGCTGGCGCTGGGCCCCGACCTCCCGGGTCCGGGGGTCATCGCCGACATGCGGAAGGTCCACGCGGCGCCCTGGGTGCTCTGGTGGCCGAGCGATTCCGGGGTGGCGCCGACGTGGGTGGACGTGGAAGCGGTCGATCGCACCTGGGTCACGAGTTCCGAGCTCGTCGGGAAGGTGAAGGGTGTCCGCTACCTCCCTCACGCCTGTGACCCCTCGGTCCATCGGCCGCTCCGCCCGGCCGACGAATTCCGCGCCAACGTCGCCTTCGTCGGCGACGCGACCCCGCGGCGCGTGGCACTCCTCTCCGAACTGTTGGAGAGCGGGATCGCGGTCTGGGGCCCGGGATGGCGCAAGACACGGCTCAAGGAGTACTGCCGCGGCGAGTCGACGACCGTCGAAGACTACGTCCGCGCTTACGGCGGCGCGACGGTCGCGTTGAATCTCTACCGCGAGGGGCCGACGGGAGAGGCGCGGAGCTCGAGCGGCTGCAATCCGCGCACCTTCGAATTGGCGGCGATGGGGCTGGCCCAGGTGATGGACGCGCGCACCGACCTTCCCACCCTCTTCACCGAGGGGGAGGAGGTGCTCACCTTTGACGATCCGGAGGCGCTCCAAGCCATCGTGCGCGATCTGGTGGCGGACCACGAGCGTGCCGGCCGGATCGGGAAGGCCGCCCGCCGCCGCGCCCTCGAAGAGCACACCTACATCCACCGGATCGGCGTGATCCTGGAGGAGATGTTGTGAGCTGAGAGCTGAGAGTTGAGAGTCAGGAGTTGGGAGGGGTGAACTGTCGCGATCCAGTCTTTGCACCCCTCCCAACTCCAAACTCCCAACTCCAAACTCTTGACTCTGAACCCTAAGCTCCCCGTTCCTCCGGCGCCCGTCCAGCCGGCAACTTCCCGCTCGCCACGAACTCCTTCAGCACCCGCTCGTACTCGGCCGCCATCACCCGGTGGGTGAAGTATTTCTCGAATCGGGCCCGGCAGGCGGCGGGGTCGATCTTCTCGCATGCCGGGACGAGCGCCATCAACTCGTCGAGCGTGGTGCCGAGCCGGCCGACGTCGCGGGTGATCACTTCGGGCAGCGCGCCACGACGGGTGCCGAGGACGGGCGTGCCGCTCGCCATCGCCTCGACGAGGGTCATGCCGAACGGCTCATCCCAGAGCGCCGGCATCCAGGCGAGACGAGCATCGGCGAGCAACTCCGCCTTTAGGGCCCCCCCGACCTGCCCGAGGTAGCGCACGCGCGGGTCGAGCGAGGGTCGCCACGCTCCGGCGATGCGGAGCTTGCGGTCGAGCCGTACCGCGGCCGCGATCGCCCAGTGATATCCCTTCACCGCATGCAGCCGCCCCAGAAAAAGATCGAACTCCTGCTTCACCGGCCGGTAGATCACCTCGGCCGGGTCGACGCCGTTGTGGACCCAGGTCGTGCCACCATGACGCCGAGCATGGTCCGCGCTGACGTGGATGGTGTTCGACGGGCCAGATTCGCCGGGGCGCCGATTGCCGTGCAGCACCTCGACCCAGGGGAGAGAGGTCGGAGGATGATGCAGTTTGATGTTGGAGACCAGGACTTCGATGCCCGTTGGAATGAACGGCTGGATCTGAAAGGCCGAACCTTTCGCTTCCGGGAGCGGCACCGGCACCAGGGTCGCCTCGGGCACCGTCGATCCGACGCCCGCCAGCAGCCAGACGGTGTGCCCTCGCTCGGCGAGCCCCCGGACCAGGTTCACGGCCACCCGCTCGGTCCCGCCGTAGCCGCGGACGGGGAGGGTGTCGGGCAGGAAGATCGCGACGCGCATGGCGGCAAAGTTAACGTGTGTTGGGTGTTGGGTGTTGGGTGTTGGGTGTCGACCACACAAGCCAACACGCAACACTCAACACTCAACACACCTTACATTAAGGTCATGCCCTCCCCTCGCGTCTCGGGATTCACCTTCGTCCGCAACGCCGTGAAGCTCGACTTCCCGGTGGTGGCGAGCATCCGGTCGCTCCTGCCGGCGTGCGACGAGGTGGTGGTCGCGGTGGGAAAGGGGGAGGACGATACCCTCGGCCTCATCCGGTCGATCTGCGACCCGAAGATCCGGATCGTCGAGACCGAGTGGGATCTCACGCGCGGGCGTGCTGTCCTCGCCGACCAGACCGACCTGGCGCTCCGCGCCTGCCGGCATCCCTGGGGGATCTACATCCAGGCCGACGAAGTGCTGGCCGACGGTGCGGCGGAGATCCTCCGGGACGCCATCCAGCGGGTCGACGGCGATCCGGGTGTCGAAGGGCTGCTGGTGCAGTACCGGCACTTCTACGGTGGGTTCGGCCGGGTCGCGACCCACCGGCGGATGTATCGTCGCGAGGTCCGCGCGGTGCGCACCGCGGCGGCGCTCGGGATCCACTCCTTTCGCGACGCGCAGGGGTTCCGTGTGGGCCTCGACGACCGGAAGATCCGCGCCCGCCTCACCGAGGCGGTGATGCTTCACTACGGCTGGGCCCGGGCGCCCGGCGCGCTCCCGGCCAAGCAGGAGGAGCACTCGGTCATCTTCCAGTGGGACGAACGGACGCGGGCGAGACGGGAGGGGGTGGAGCGGCTCGCGTGGCTTCCGGGGCTTCGGCGATTCGATGGTGAGCACCCCGCCGCGGCGCGGGAGTGGGTGGCGGCGCGCAGTGCGGCCGCTGCGAACGGGGTAGCTCCCTTCCAATGGCGCTGGGTCTACCTCCGCTATTGGGCCTCGATGGGCGTGGAGCGCGTCACCGGCTGGCGTCCCTTCGAATTCCGCAACTACGAGCGCATATGACTCCCGAAGAACTCGCCGCCGAGTATGACCGGCAGTATCACGCGACCCGGGTTCGGTACGGTCCGCGGTCGGGGGAGCTGGCATGGCGGCTCGACCAGCTCTTCTGGCGGCAGAAAGTGCTGCTCCGATGGTTCGAGTTCCGCGGCCTCGACGTGCTCGACTATGGCTGCATGGACGGGGTGTTCAGCTACGCGATGGCGCGCGCTGGGGCGCGGGTCACCGGGGTCGACGTGGCCCCGTCGGCGCTCGCGCAGGCGGAGGCGTGGCGCACGGCGGCCGACGCGGTGCGGTTCACCCGCAAGCTCGAGCCCGACGCGCGCTTCGACCGGGTGATCTGCTGTGAAGTGATGGAGCACATGCCCGACGACCGGGCCTTCGTCGGAAAGCTGGTGGGGTGGCTGAAGCCGGGCGGGGTGCTGATCGGGACGGTACCGGTGGGGCGCTCATTCTGGGATCCCGATCACAAGCGGCTGTACGACGAGCCGATGCTCCGGAGCGCGCTCGAGCCGTGGGGCAGGGTCAGGATCCGGCGGCTCTACCGCAAGGCGTGGCGCAACTGGTTCCCCTGGGTGCAAGACAGCGCGGCGGTGTTTGTGTTCGAAGTACAGAGTTAGGGGTTTGGAGTTGGGAGGTGGGAGTGATGAGGGGTGTAAGGCGAGATCTTGCCTCGCACCCCTCCAAACTCCTGCCTCCCAACTCCTACAACTCCAATCCCCGTCCCTGAAGCAGGAGGTCGAGCCGGTGCGCGTAGGTATGCCCCGCCAACGCGTACGCCCGCCCCGCGGCGGCGATACGGACCCGTGCTTCCGGCTGCACCAGCCAGCGCTGCACTTGCACCGCCGCGTCCTTGGGCCCGCGGTACCACCCGCAGTGCACGCCGTCGGCCGCCAGTTTCTCGATCCCTTCGACGTACTCCCCGAGATAGAACCCGCCGCACCCCAGCACCTTCCACATCCGATTCGACGCAGAATAGCGTGAGGCCGTATGTTCGGGGCTGACACTTGCACCGAGGGAGATGCGTGCCGCACTGACGGCGCGGGCGAATTCGCCACCCCGGATCTCGCCGCCGCGCACCGGGATGTCGGGCGGTGCCCCATCCCACCCCGGCCCGCGGACCTGGAGGTCGCAGACCGCCGCGACCGCCTGCAATACCGGCCAGCGGACTGGGAATGGGCCAGACCCGATGAAGCTGGCGTCGCATTCATATTCACGCGGCCAGCGCGACGCGGGGGCGTCGATCAGGGGGTCCATGCCCTGCGGCAGCCAATACGCCTCACTAATCCCGGCGGCCCGATACTGCGGGATCGTGTCGTGATAGGTGGTGAAGATCCGTTGTGTCGCTCGGCCGAGAAGAAGGCTCTCGGGCGTAGCTAGAAAATCGAAGTACCAGGCACCGGCCCACCGCATCGCGCAGAGGCGTCGGACCTGCTCCTCGCCCAACTCGGCGGCGTAACGGGTAAAGATCAGGGTGTCGACGCCGGAGGCGTCGAGCCGCCACCGGAGGAGTGCCGGGCCGAGGACGCCGAGCGCGCGCCATCGGGCCACATCAACGAAGAGCACCTTGTGGCCGAGCGCGCGGGCGGCCCGGGCGATCGAGGCCTCCGTACGGTGATGGCCGCGCTTCCCGAAGACGGCGATATGGCGAGGCGTAAACGCGAGGGTCACGTGGCGAGTGGGCAGAGAGGGGTGTAGAGTTGTGGCGACGGCGGGAAAGTGCCCGGCCCCCGCCCCCCTCGCAAGCGTGCCGGCCTCCTCGCGCCCGGATCCCGATGCCCCCCAAGGTCCCCGTCACCGTCGTCATCCCCGTGCTGAACGAGGGGCACCAGATCGCGGAATGCGTGCGCGACTCGTACTGGGCCGACGAGGTGCTGGTGGCCGACGGGGGCTCCACCGACGACACGGTCGCCCAGGCGCGCGCCGCCGGGGCCACCGTGATCGAGGGGACAGGCCCCGGCACCGGGAAGCAGCGCAACCAGGCCTTCGCGCAGGCCCGGAACGCCTGGATCTTCTCCCTCGATGCCGACGAACGGTTCAGTCCCGAGCTCATCGCCGAGATCGGGGCGGCGGTGGCCGCACCCAAGCACGCCGCGTACCGGATCCGGCGGCGCAATTTCTGGCTTGGCCACGAGCAGACCCGGGGTGGCTGGGGGCGGGACTGGGTCGACCGGCTCCACCGGCGGGAGCACCGCTACGTCGAAGCCCGTCCCCACGATCATCTCGAGCCGATCGCCGATACCGGCGACCTGCGGGGGACGCTGCTGCACCAGCCCTATCGCGACCTGCGCCATCAGCTCGACAAGATGAACCGCTACGCCGAGCTCGGCGCGCTCGATCTCTGGAACGCGGGGCGGCGCGCGAGCTGGTGGGACCTCGCCATCCGCCCGCTCTGGCGCTTCATCAAGGCGTGGATCCTGGGCGGCGGGATCCTTGAGGGGCGCTACGGACTGACCCGCTCCGTCCTCGGCGCCTACACGGCGTTCCTCAAGTACGCCAACCTCTGGGCGTTCGAACGGACCAAGCGGTGACGCCGCGATGAGCGGGCCGCATCTCCTCCTGGCCTACGACTTCCCTCCCATGGGCGGCGGCATCGCGCGGTGGATGGGGGAGCTCGCGCGCCGGTACCCGGAGCGCTCGCTCATCGTCTCCACTGGGAGCGAGCCGGGGAGCGACGTGACCGACGCGACCCTTCCCGGCCTCGTCGATCGCGTAAGCACGCCGGCGCGGCGGCTCCGCACCATCACGGGGCTGATCCGCTGGTCGCTCCGTGCCGAGAAGCTGGCGCGGACGCACGGCGTCGAATTCACCTGGTGCGGCAACATCCGTCCCGCCGCCTATCCGGCGCGCTGGCTGCGGCGTCGGCGCGAGGTCCCGTACGGCGTGATCCTCCACGGCGGCGACCTCCTCACCCTCGAGATGCAGGCCGAGCGGTCGAGCCGGAAGCGCCGGGTCGGGCAGGAGCTCCTCGGCAACGCCGACATCCTCGTCACCAACAGCGGGTTCACCCGCGAGCTGACCCTCCGCACCCTGGCCGGACTCGAGGTGCAGTGCGTGCCCGATCGTGTGGTAGTGGTCCCGCTCGGGACCGATCCGGCACGCTTCCACCCCGGTATCGATCCGACCCCGGCGCGGGAGCACTTCGGGCTCGGGCCGGGACGTTGGCTTTTGACCGTGGCCCGACTTACGCCGCACAAGGGGATCGACGTCGCGCTACAAGTGCTCGCCCAGCTGGCCACGCGCTATCCCGACATCCATTACGCCGTGGCCGGTGAAGGAGAGGACCGCACCCGGCTTGAGACTCTCGCCCAGCGCCTCGGCGTCGGCGACCGGGTGCGCTGGCTCGGTGCGGTGAGCGATGCATACCTCCCGTCGCTCTACAAGTGTGCGACCGTCTATCTGGGGTTGTCG
Source organism: Gemmatimonadota bacterium (assembly GCA_031365045.1). Taxonomy (GTDB): domain Bacteria; phylum Gemmatimonadota; class Gemmatimonadetes; order Gemmatimonadales; family GWC2-71-9; genus CAMLHU01. The sequence goes on from JANLXK010000512.1 coordinate 30,062, forward strand.
CGGCGGGAGGGGACGGAAGTCGAAGGGTTCGGCATCGCGCTGGTGGAGGCGTCGGGATCGGGCGTGCCGGTCATCGGCGGCCGGAGCGGCGGCGTCCCCGACGCCGTGCGCGACGGTGAGACGGGGCTGCTGGTCGACCCGACGGCGGTGGAGGAGATCGCGGAAGGGGTGGCGATGCTGCTGGAGGACACGGCGCTGGCGCACCGCCTGGGCGATGGGGGGCGGCGCGCGGTGGAGCAGTATTACAACTGGGACCGGGTGGCGAAGGATCTCCGCCGCCTCGGCGACGAGGTCACCGGGGCTCTTCGGGTGCCCGCGCGCTGATCGCCCAGGTGGGGCAGTGGCGCACGTACTGGCCGTCGATCGGCGACCACCGCCGCCGCGGCGCCACCACCTCCGCCTTCCCGTCCGCCCCCATCCGGAAGACCTCCGGCGCCCACATGACGCAGGCCGCGCACCCCACGCACCGCTTCGGGTCCACCGACACCACCACGTCGCGGCGCGGGAAGATCCCTTCGGACGCCGTCGGAAAGCCGGTCGGCAGCTCACTGAAGGTGTCGATGGTGGACCGGTAGCCCTCCTCGATCAGTTCGAGGGTGTGGTCGAACGAGAACATCGAGATGTGTTCGACCCGGGGATGGACGAAGATGAGGGGCGGGGTCTGCCAGTGATGGAGCCGCTCGCGGAGCATCGCGTGCATCACCAGTTCGAGCCCGCGGGCGTAGGTGGCCGCGAATCCCGCGTATTCGGCCCCGGAGCGGAGCGTGGTGGTGGCGCCCACGTGCACCGAAATGACCGGGGCAGGGACCAGTGCCGCCGCCACCCGGATCGGAAGGTTCTCGATCACCGCACCGTCGACGC
>JANLXK010000027.1:0-2926 GCA_031365045.1 Gemmatimonadota bacterium
GCCCCGGTGAGGCTCCGGAGGGTGACCCCGACGCCGCTCACCATCGGCCAGTACACCTCTGAGAACAAGGCGATGCGCATGCGGGGAACCTCGACAGGGGACGTCACGGGCGCGCGACGACCAAGGCACAGGCCTGTCGCTGACTCCACGCTACCGTGTGGGGCGCGTTCGGACAAGGCTGAATAATAGTGAGACGGGAGGAGACGAGAGGAGACGAGAGGAGACACCTGACAACCTCGGTCGCCTCCTACCGTCTCCTTTCGTCTCCTTTTGTCTCCTTTCGTCTCCTTCCGCCTCACTCGACTAAATTGGGATATGAACTTGTATGCCCTCTTCCTCGCGGCGGGCGAGGGGCGCCGATTCGGCGGCGGGAAGCTGCTCCGCCCCCATCGTGGACGCCCCCTCGTGGCGTACGCTCTTGATGTGCTGGCCGAGACCCGGGCGCGGGGACTGATCGCGGGGGGGATCGCCGTCATCCCGGACCGCAACACCGCCCTCCGCCAGCTGGCGCGCGACCGGGGGCTTCGGGTCGCCAACAACCGCGATCCGGGGCTCGGGATGTCGCACTCGCTCCGGCTCGGCCTCGAATCAATGGACTCGTTGGCGCTCGATCCCGTCCCCGACGCTGTGCTGGTGCTGCTCGGCGACCAGCCGCGGGTGCCGATCGCCGCGATCGAGAAGGTGGTGGAGGCCTGGCGGAACGGGGCGGGACCAGTGGTGCGCCCTTCCTACGCCGCCGACGGCGGGGCGCCGGGACACCCGGTGATCCTCGCCCGAGAGGCGTGGCCGCTGGTGGGGATGCTCACCGGCGACAGCGGACTCGGTCCCCTGCTCTCCGAGCGCCCCGAACTGGTGACCACGGTGGCGGTGGAGGGGATGAACCCCGACATCGACACCCCCGAAGACCTCGCTCGGCTCGACGAGCGCTGATGCAGCTCGCCTGGCAAGGGACGCGCGAGGTGTCGGCCCCGATCGCGCGGATCTGGAGCACGCTGCTCGACCCGCAGGCCATCGCGCGGTGCGCGGGCGCGGGCGACGGCGCGCACATCCTTCCGGACGGCCGCTACACGGTGACCACCCGGATCGGGATCCTCTTCCTCAAGCTGCCATTGACACTCTCGGTCGAGATGTACGACCTCGACGCGCCCACCGCGGGCAAGATGCGGGTGCGGGGCACCGGACCGGGGACCGGGCTCGAAGGGCGCTCCACCGTACACCTCCAGACGCTCGCCGCCGACCGCACCCGCATGCATTGGACCGCCGAGACGATGGTCCACGGCCGGCTGGCCGAATTCGGCGCCACTCTCGTGGAGCCGATCATTCGCCATACTATTGAAGCGTTCTGGGACGATTTCGCCAGGGCGAGCCAACGATGACGAAGGGTACTCGCGTTCCCGCCCTCCTCTGGCGCGCCCTCACCCGTGCCTGCCCCAACTGCGGTGGCCGAGGGGTGTTCCGGAACTATTGGAAGTACAAGGAGCGGTGCCCGACCTGCGAGATCCACCTCGAGCGCGGGGAGCAGGGGTACATCGTCGGCACCTACATGTTCAACCTCGTCGCGAGCGAGCTCATCTTCGCGGTGGTGATGGTGACCTGGGTGCTCCGCACCTGGCCCGACGTGCCGTGGGAATGGGTGCAGTATGGCGGCGTGGCGCTCTGCGTCCTGATGCCCATCATCTTCTATCCGGTGGCCAAGGCGCTCTTCCTCGCCTTCCATCTCTTCTTCCTCCCCAAGGGCGACACCGACCGCTGATGCGCGACCTCGTCGCCGATCTCGCACGCTTCGATGCCGCCGGCCCGGTGGCCCGCGCCGTCGTGCTCGGCACCTGGGGCTCGGCGCCGCGGCCGGCGGGGGCGGTGCTCCTGGCCGCGGCGGACGGCCGAATGGCCGGATCAGTGAGCGGCGGCTGCGTGGAGAACGCGGTGATCGAGGAGATCGCCGCGGCGCGGGCGCGCGGGAAACCAAAGCGGCTCCGGTACGAAGTGAGCGACGAGACCGCCTGGTCGGTGGGGCTTGCCTGCGGCGGGACGATCGAGGTGCTGGCGGAGGCGTCGGTGTCGGCGGAGGTGCGAAGTGCGATGTGCGACGTGCGGGGTGCCGTGGTCGTCGGCACCCTCGATGATGGACGGCGCTGGGTGGTCTTCGAGGACGGCTCGGTGACGGGGCCGGGCGAGTTCCCTGAAGTGGAGCGATCCCGCGCGCTGGAGTCTCTCCGCGGAGAGCGATCGGTGCTCATCGAGGACCCGCACCCCGCACTTCGCACTTCGCACCTGTTCTTCGAGGTCTTTGGCCGAGCCCCGGAACTCCTCATCGTCGGCGCCGGTCACGTGGCGCAGGAGCTCGTGCCGCTCGCCAAGCGAATGGGGTTCCGCACTGTCGTGTTCGATTCGCGCTCGGCGTTCCTCACCGCAGAACGGTTCCCCGACGCCGACGAGATGGCGCTCGGCTGGCCGGCCGACGAGATCGCCAAGCGGCTCGGCCCCGCGAGCTTTGTCTGTGTCCTCTCGCACGATCCCAAGCTCGATGAGCCGTGCGTGCGCCTCGCCCTGCGCTCGCCCGCGCGGTATGTGGGAGTGATCGGTTCGAAGAAGAACCAGGAGAAGCGGCGCGCGGCCCTCTCTAAGGAAGGATTCACTGACGCCGAGATCGCGCGCCTCAACGGGCCGATCGGCCTGCCCCTCGGCGGGAAGCAGCCGAATGAGATCGCGCTCAGCGTGATGGCGGAGCTGGTGCAGGCGCGGTACGGCGCGGCGTAACGGTGATCGGCCCAGAAGTCCCAGTTCCACTCCCGGCCAGACCTCACCCCCCGGCCCCCGCTCCCGGCCAGCCCCCCCCCCCCGGCCCCCGCCACCGGCGGCCCCGCGCCCCCCCGGCCCCCCAGCCCAGGGGGGGGGGGGGGGCAGGCCCCCCGGGGGCGCGCCGCGG
>JANLXK010000069.1:0-1151 GCA_031365045.1 Gemmatimonadota bacterium
GTCCACCGGTCGGGAAGGTCTGCACCGCGGGGGATCACCGGCTCGCGATGGCGTTCGGCGTGCTGGGGACAGTGAAGGGTGCCAAAGTGACCGTGGACGACCGGAAGTGCGTGGGGGTTAGCTTCCCCGGGTTCTGGGAGATGCTGCGCAAGGTCGGGTCGGGGGGTCGTTAGTCGTTGGTCATCGGTCATTGGTCATTGGTCATTGGTTATTGGTTATTGGGCATTCAAGAAGGACCATCGCAGGAGGCTCCGCACTTGCCATCACCTCGACCAATGACCAGCGACCAATGACCATGAAGCTCATCGCCCTCGACGGCCCGTCGGCTTCCGGCAAGAGCAGCACCGCGCGCGCGGTGGCGCAGGCGCTCGGCTGGAGCCATCTCGATTCGGGAGCGCTCTACCGGGGGCTCACCCTCATCGCGCTCGAGATCGCCTCGGTGCGGCGCGGGTTGATCGAGGAGGTGGCACCCCGCGAGGTGGTCGATGCGGCGGAGGGGCGCGGGCTCCAGCTGCACTCGGACGGGACCACGTTCCAGGTCTACATCGACGGTCTCCCCAAGGACGGCGCGATCCGTACCCCCGACGTCACCGCGAACGTGAGCTGGGTCTCTGCCCTCCCCGACATCCGGATGTGGGTCGACACCCGGATGCGGGAGATGGTGCACGGCGGGCTCGAGGTCGTGATCGACGGGCGGGATATCGGGTCGGTGGTCTTCCCCGAGGCACCGCTCAAGGTCTTCCTCACCGCCACCCCGGAGGCGCGGGCCAGCCGGCGGCTGTCGCAGCGGGGGGAGGAGCTCGACCGGGCCGCGCTCAAGCGGGAGTCGGCGATGCTGGCCGAGCGGGACCGGAAGGATTCGAGCCGCCCGGTGGCCCCGCTCAGGCAGCCCCCGGACGCCCTGCTGCTCGATTCCACGACCCTCTCGTTCGAGGAGCAGGTGGACCGGATCGTGGGGTGGGCGAGGGAGCGTGGACTCGCCTAGGTAGGAAGGGAAGAAGGTAGGAGGGTAGGAAGGGCTTCCAGGGCAGGTGGGATCCAGTTCCTACCTTCCTACCTTCGTACCTTCCTACCTTCGTACCTTCCTACCCTCGTACCTTCCTACCCTTGAAATCCCACGTCCCCGAGGGCATAATTGTGGGCTCCCGACC
>JANLXK010000101.1:0-1233 GCA_031365045.1 Gemmatimonadota bacterium
GGGCCGGGGGCCCCGCCCTATCGGCATCGATCAAAGCGACTCGCGGCTTCGCCGGCGTCCTTCCCGCGGAGCGGCGGCTCGACCTCGGCCGGAACTGCGGGCCCGCGGTTTACCGCGGGCCAATGCTGGTGCCCTGTTCAACGATCGGGCCCGCGATAAATCGCGGACCCGCATCTTTGCTTCTGAACGAATGGCGGGGCGAGGTCGCCCCGCCCTCGGCGCTACGCCTACCCCCCGATCTCCTTGAACTGATTGATCCGCACCTTCCCTTGCGGGAAGCTCGCGATGATCTCCAGCTCTCCCCCCATCGCCTCGATGTAGTTCCTGAGCGTGCTGACGTACATGTCCGCTCGGCGCTCCATTTTGGACACCGAGGCCTGGCTGCCACCCAGCGCCTTGGCCAGCGCCTCCTGGGACTGTTCCCGCGCCTGCCGCAGCTCCTGCAGCGGCATCTCGGCGAGGAGCGCCGCGGTCTCGGCCCGCATCTTGGCGAGCCGCTCCGGGGGCCAGTGGGCGATGAGATCTCTGAACTTCTTAGCCATCGAGATACCCCTCCTTCCGAAGTGCTTCGAGGTGCTCGTCGTACAGCCGGTCGGCCAAGGGCACGTTGATCTCGTACCATCGGCCATCCCCGGTCTTGTCACCGCCCAACAAAAGAATCCCGGTGCGTCGCGGATCAAATGCGTACAGGACTCGGTATGGACGCCCCGCGTGCTGGATGCGAAGCTCCCGGATCGCTCCGTGGCGCGCACCGCGAACAGCTGAGCTGTACGGAAAGGGCAAGTTCGGACCTTCGGACTCGAGCATTCCCTCCACTCGACCGACAGACATCTGCTCCTCGGTACTCAGTGCATCCCACCAGACGCCGAACTCGTCGGTGTACTCAACATCCCACATTAATATGCCTCCTATGGCATATGCCGTCAAGGTCATACCAGTCCGCGTGCTTTCCCCGCCCCACATCATTTGCTGGGGGGATAGGAAGTGCGTCACCAGGAAAACGCGGACCGAGTGGCGCTCTGCCGCTGCGGGAAGTCAGGGAACAAGCCGTATTGCGATGGGACGCATTCGTCCGGCGCGACGGACTGATCCCGCGGAGCGGCGGTGATTTCAAAGCGGCCTTATAGGGCGGGCCTTTCAGGCCCGCCACTGCACGAATGTCGTCGTTGGGAATGGCGGCCCTGAAAGGGCCGCCCTATTCTTCCCCAACCGTCCTGCGGGCCCGCGGTTTAC
>JANLXK010000114.1:0-1274 GCA_031365045.1 Gemmatimonadota bacterium
ACCCCGACCTCGCCACCTTCTGCGGGGCGTTGATCGACCTCGCCAACGAGCGGGGCGGCCCCGACAACATCACCTGCATCGCGGTCCGGTTCGACGGCGAGGGGCTCGACTCGTCCGACGGCCCGGCGGCGGTGGGCCACCAGGTCTACCCGCTCGACGAGCATGAGTCCACCACCGAGCCGGTGCCGGTGTACAAGGGGAGTCCCGCCCCGAAGCCGCTGGCAGAGCAGAAGAAGGAACAGGGGGGTGACAAGAGGCTGGGGCTCTTCCTCCTCGTGATCGCCCTCGGGGCCGCACTGGCGGTCTACTTCCTGACCGGGGGCGCGTAGGACCGGATGAGGATCACCCTCACCGTCACCAACGGCGCCCGGACCGGTCTTTCGAAACAATTCGACCAGGCGTACATCGGCCTCGGCCGGCATCCCCAGTCCGACCTGCAGTTCCATCCCGAACAAGACCTCGACGCTTCCACCCGCCACGCCGCCATCCTCAAGTCCGGCGAGACCTGGGCCATTCGTGACCTCGGGAGCGCCAACGGGACGTTCGTGAACGGCGAGAAGCTCAGCGCCGACCGCCGGCTCCACACCGGGGACCAGATCAAGTTCGGCCCCAAAGGACCGACCGTGACGGTCGAAGTGGCGGGTGAGGCGGCCCCCCCGGCCGCGGCGACGCGGCTGGGTGGTGGCTCCGCCACCACAGGGCCCGCAGGCAACGTGCCGGGCAGCACCACCCAACGGATCCGGCTCGAGGTGGCCAGGCAGACGCAGCACCTCCGGCGCGCGACGCTGATCCTCTTCGGGCTGCTGCTCGTGGTCGCGGGGGGGTACTTCTGGCAGAAGGCGACGTACGAGCGGAAGCTCGAGCAGCAGCGGAGCGACATGATCCGCCAGCTCGACTCGATCAACACCGCCTTCAACTCGGTGCAGGTCCGGTTCGCGGGGATGCAGGGGGCGCTCGACAGCGCCCAGCAGGTCACTGCCCAACTCCGCACCCAGATCCAGGCCGGGGGCGATCCGCAGGCGATGGCCGAGTTCCGCCGCCGGCTCGACGCGGCCATCCGCGGCCAGCGGAGCCTCGCTGCCGCGGCCGGGCTCGACGCGGCCCACGTCGACTCGGTCGCCGGGGACGCCGTCGGGCTGGTGTACGCCAAGATGTCGAACGGTCGGACTTACACCGGCACGGCGTTCGCGGTCCGGAGCGACGAGACCGGGTCGTACCTGATCACCAACCGCCATGTGGTGACCTCGCCTGAAGGGGAGGACCCGGTGGAGATC
>JANLXK010000176.1:0-1431 GCA_031365045.1 Gemmatimonadota bacterium
GCGTCCCCGCCTTCAACGCACGGAAGCAGGCCGACGGACTGGTCGCCTGCGTGCTCGAAGCGATCCGGGTCTGGCACGGCCAGCACTCGGCCGCCGCGTGAAGACCGCCGTCATCGGGGCCGCGGGGTACGCCGGCGGCGAACTGGTGCGTCTCCTCTGCGGCCATCCGCAGGTGAAGTCGGTGGTGGCCACCAGCCGAAGTCAGGCCGGAAAGAAGCTGGGCGAGGTCCATCCCCAGCTCACTCATCTCACCGATGCCACGTTCCAGGCGCTCACGCCGGTGGAAGCTGCGCAGGGGGCGGAGGTCGTCTTCCTGGCGCTGGAGCACGGCGGATCGGGGAAGATCGCCGCCGACCTGATGGCACTCGGCCCCAAGCTCATCATCGACATCGCGGCCGACTTCCGGACCTCGGACCGCGCGCTGTCGGAGCAGTACTACGGCGTCCATCCGAGCCCGGAGCTCCTGCCGAAGTTCACTTACGCGCTGGCCGACGTCCTGGGGCAGTCGCTGCGCGGCAAGATGGCGCTCGCGGCACCGGGGTGTTTCGCCACGGCGGCGCAGTTGGCGCTCTGGCCCCTTCGAGGTGAACGGAGTGGAGACGCAGGCCTCCGGCCTGCGATTTGGGCGATCACGGGCTCCAGCGGCGCCGGGGTCGGGCTCAAGCCGGCGCTCCATCACCCGGCGCGGGCGCACAACATCTTCGCGTACTCGGTGATGGGCCATCGGCACGAGGGGGAGATCCTGCAGCGGTGGCGGGAATGGACCGGGGACCGCCAGGCCGAGGCGCGGCTGATGGTGCACGCGGGGCCGTTCGTGCGGGGGATCTACCTCACGCTGCACGCGCGGGGAGAAGGGCTCTCGGCCGAGATCTACCACAAGGCCTACAACGGGCGGCCCTTCGTGCGGGTGCTGGATCGGCCGCCGGAGCTGACGCACGTGGTGGGGACCAACTACGCCCATCTCTTCGCGGCGGTATCGCCTGACGGCCGGGAGATCCAGGTCACCGTCGCGATCGACAACCTCGTGAAGGGGGCGGGCGGACAGGCGGTGCAGGCGATGAACCTCGCGCTCGGGCTTGAAGAGACGCTGGGGCTGACGGGAGGTGGCGTGTGGCCGATCTGAACGAGCGCACGGACGCACGGACGCACGGACGCACGCTGGACTCGTCCGACCGTGCGACTGTGCGACCGAGCGCCTTGTTGGCGACCTATGCCCAGTTTCCCATTCATCCTGTCCGCGGGGAGGGTAGCTGGCTCTACGAAGCGGACGGCACGCGCTGGCTGGACATCTATGGTGGGCACGCAGTCTCCAGCACCGGACATTGCCACCCACACGTCGTCGGCGCGATCCAGGACCAGGCGGCGGAGTTGATCTTCTACTCGATGGCCGTGCCGCTGCTCCAGCGCGAGCGGCTCGCCGACGAGCTCGCC
>JANLXK010000143.1:0-16740 GCA_031365045.1 Gemmatimonadota bacterium
GGGGGGTGATGGGTGTGGTCGGATTTTGTTGTGGTGTGGTTTTTGGGTTGGGGGTTGGGGGGTTTGGGGTGTGGGGGACCTGCGCCCCTTCTCTATTCGGCGACTTACGCCTCGACGACCCGGAAGTTGCACCGGTGGGCCCGCGCGGGGGAGTGGGGTTCGTTCACTGCGGCCCGCCGAGGGGAGCGGGCGGTGTTCACCACGGAGGATCGGAGTCACACAGAGAGACACGGAGGAAGCGCTGTGTGGTCTCAGGGGGAACCCAACCGCCGAGACCAAAAAATGGTCCTCCGTATGTCCCCGTGGCCCTCCGATGCTCCGTGGTGAACACCCTCAGCCCACCTGGGCCCTTTGCTTGCGAAAAATTTCACAAGCGTCTAAATTCGCCCCCAGATGAAGCCCGATCCGGGGAGTCAGCGGGAGGTCGGGGACGGCTATCGCTATGTCGCCCTGGGCATCACTTTTGGTCTCGGCATCGTGCTGTTCATGGGGGCCGGATTCGCCGCGGATACGTGGCTCGGGACGATCCCCTGGTTCACGATGACGGGAACGCTGGTCGGCTCGGCGCTGAGTTTCCTGAACGTCTACGCCAAGCTCGAACGGGAGCGGCTCCAGGCCAAGAAGGAGAAGGGATGAGAGCGCTCTGGGTGGGGCGGGGGCTGACGGTGGTGGTGGCGCTGGTGGCGTGGGGGATCTGGGGAGGTGCGGCAGGATACACGGCCGCCGTCTTCGGGCTCCTGGCGACGACGATCCAGTATTTCTCGGGCAAGATCTCGGCGAAGGTGCCACAGGAGGCTGATTTCGCTTCCTTCGTGAAGGGATGGGCCGGGGGGATGGGGCTCAGGGTGTTGGGGGTGGTGATCCTGGCAGTGGTCTGTTCGCTCTGGCCGGCGCGGTTTCCGGCGATCGGAGCGGCGATGGGATACCTGGGGGTGCTGATCCCCCTGCTTTTCCTGGAGACGCGCGCGACACGATGATGTTCCTGCAAGAGGCCCAGGCGGGCGGACCGCCCGACATCGGCGAGATGGTGCTCCACCACACGGCGGACGCCTGGACCATCGAGTTCCCGTTCGGGATCGAGTGGCACCTGCCACGTTGGGAGCCGCTGCACCTCGGCCCGCTCACGCTCGACCTCTCCCCCACCAAGCACGTGGTGTTCCTGTTCGTGGTGGTGGCGCTGGTCTTCATCACCATGAAGATCGCGGCGCGCGGCGTGGCCCGGGCCGAGAAGGCGGGCGTGGCCCCGAAGGGGTTCGCCAACCTGATGGAGTCGATGGTGTTGTTCGTCCGGAACGACATCGCCATCGCCAACATCGGCGAGGAGATGGGGCCGAAGTACGCGCCCCTCATCATCTCGTTCTTCTTCTTCATCCTGTACGCCAACATCCTGGGGCTCATCCCGTACGGCTCGACCGTCACGGGCAACCTCGCGGTGACGGCCACCCTCGCCGTCATCACCTTCCTCTGCATCGAGGTCGGGGGGATGATCAAGCTGGGCTTCAAGGGCTATCTCGGCACCATTTTCATGCACGTGGACGGGCTGCCGCCGGTGGCGACGGCCATCCTGGCGGTCTGCATGGCGCCGATCGAGGTCCTGGGCAAGCTGGTGAAGCCGTTCGCACTGGCCGTCCGTCTCTTCGGCAACATGACCGCCGGGCACTTCGTGATCCTGTCGTTGTTCGGGATCATCTTCCTCTTCGGGAACCTCTCCGGGTGGAACTACGCCATCGGCGGGCTCACCACCTTGCTGGTGGTCGGGATCCTGCTGCTGGAACTGATCGTCGCGGTGCTGCAGGCGTACGTCTTCGCCCTGCTGAGCGCGGTCTTCATCGGGACGATGCAGCACGAGCACTAGCTGTACCGGGGTCCGGGCGACGCTCCTCGCACCGGACCCGACGTAGTCGGTCGAACGATCGACGATGCCTGTTGTCGCGGCGCTTGCGCCGCGGACGTTGACAGGCCACCGCAGCCGAAGTCGCGCTGGAGACGCGATCAGGGGCGGGGAGCAACGAGCAGCCTGACAGCTGCCACAACGATCATCTCCCATTGAGACAGGACGGAACGATGTATCTCTTCACCTTGCTGCAGGACGCTGCTCCGACCGGCGCCGACATGGTCGCCGCCGCCAAGAACACCAACGCCCTCCTCGGCGCCGGCCTGGCCTTTGGCCTGGCGATCATCGGGGCCGGCCTGGGTCTGGGCCGCATCGGTGGCTCGGCCGCCGAAGCGATCGCCCGTCAGCCCGAGGCCGCCGGCGAGATCCGCGGCGCCGCGCTGCTGATCGCCGTGCTGCTCGAAGGCGCCACGATCATCGCGCTCGTGTTCGCCCTGCTGTTGAAGCTCATCAAGTAAGCGAAGGGGTCACCGATGTCCTCGAGTCTCCTCGGGCTGGTGCTCGTGTCGGAAGGCGCCGTGGGTGGGCCGTCCTCGCCGTTCGAGGTCAACCCCGGCGTGATGGTCTGGACGCTGATCTCGTTCAGCATCCTGTTCGTGCTGCTCTGGAAGTTCGTCCTGCCGCAGATGCTGGACGCGACCGAAGCACGCGAGCAGAAGATCAAGCAGCAGCTCGCGGAGGCCGAGCGGCTCAACGCCGAGGCCAAGGCCACGGTGGTGGAGCAGAACAAGCTCCTCGCCGAGGCCCGCAGCCACGCCGCGACCATCCTGGCCGAAGTGAAGGCGGCCGCCGAGCGGGAGCGGGCGGCGGGGGCCGAGAAGGCGCGGGCCGAGGCCGAGGAAATGCTGGCCCGGGCGCGGCGCGAGATCGGCGCCGAGAAGGACCGGGCCAGCGCCGAACTCCGCCGGGAGGCGGTGGACCTCGCCCTCGCGGCCGCCGGCAAGCTGATCGGCGCGCGGTTCGAGGCGGTGCAGGACAGGAAGATCGTCACCGACTACCTCGCCTCGCTGGAGCAGGGGAAGTGAGCCTCACCGGGGTCGCGCGGAACTACGCCGAGACGCTCGTGGTGCTCGCCGAGAAGGCGAACGCCGTCGAGCCTTGGGCGCTGTTGATCGACGCCGTGGCCGAAGGGGTGCGGCTGGCGCCCGAGGCGGAGGCGGTGCTGATGTCGCCCCGCATCACCAAGGCCGCCAAGGCGCAGCTCATCGCGTCGGCCCTGCCCAAGGCGCCGAAGGATTTCGTCCGGTTCCTGCAGGCGGTGGTGAAGCGGGGCCGGCAGGGGATCTTGCGGGCGATCGCGGACGAGTACCTGGTGCTGGTGGACGTGAAAATGGACCGGGTGCGGGCGCGTGTGCTGCTGGCGCGCGAGGTGGACGCGTCGGAGCAGAAAGCGATCACGGCGGCGCTGTCGGAAGCGCTCGGCAAGCAGGCGATCGCGACCTACGGGGTGGATGCGTCGCTGCTGGGGGGCGTGTTGGTAAGGGTCGGCGACCGGGTGTTCGACGGGTCGATCCGGCGGCGGATGCTGACGCTGCGTCGGGCACTGCTGGCGCGGTAGCAAGGTAGGAGGGTAAGAAGGTAGGAGGGTAGGAAGCAGGTCCCGAATGGGACTGCCTCCTACCCTCTTCGCCTCCTATGCCAAGGCCTTCCTACCTTCATACCTTCATACCTTCTTACCCTCCTACCCCCTAAGTTTGGGACATGTTCAACCCCGGCGACCGTCGCGACCTCCTCAAGCAGGCCGCCGACCAGTGGCTCGGCTCCCTGATGGAGCAGGCGGAGGAGCGGATCATCCGGCGGCGCTTCGTGCGGCCTCCGGGTGCCCTCCCCGAAGTCGCCTTCCTGGCGGCGTGCACGCGGTGCAACGCCTGCGTCGATGTCTGCCCGCCGCGCGCCATCCGCACCGCCTCTTCGAGCGAAGGGTTCGCGGCCGGCACGCCGCACCTGGAAGTGGAGCTCCAGCCCTGCGTCGCCTGCGTGGACATGCCGTGCGCCGCGGCCTGTCCGACCGGGGCGCTCACGCGGCCCCCGGACGTCTGGAAAGGGTATAAGCTCCACGTCCTGGAGCTGGTGCCCGAACGGTGCGTCACTTTCGCCGGGGTCACCTGCAGCGCCTGCGCCGAATCCTGCCCGGTCGGGCCCACGGCCCTCGCGATGGACGCCGACGGCCATCCGGTGATCAAGGCCGAGGGATGCGTGGGGTGTGGAGTGTGCGTCCGCGCCTGCATCACCTCGCCCTCTTCCTTCAAGCTCCACGTGGTGGAACACTGATGCCCGACGTCCCATACAAAGTCGACAAGCCCTGGGGCTACGAACTCATCTGGGCCCGCACCGACCGCTACGTGGGGAAGATCCTGCACGTGAAGGGGGGGCATGTGCTGAGCCTGCAGTATCACCACAAGAAGGACGAAACGATGCACGTCCTCGCCGGCGAGCTCAAGCTCCGCTGGGGGACCGAGGCGCAGCAGCAGGAGCGGCGCTTCCTGGCCGGCGAAAGCGTGCACATCCCGGCCGGGATGGTGCACCAGATCGAGGCCGTGGTCGACAGCGACGTGCTCGAGGCCTCCACGCCCGAGCTCGACGACCTGGTCCGGCTCACCGACCGTTACGGCCGGAGCTGACGCGATGCAGGTGATCATCCCGCTGGCCGGCAAGGGGACGCGCCTCCGGCCCCACACCCATCTCGTCCCGAAGCCGATGCTCAAGGTGGCGGGGCGTCCGGTGATGGACTACGTGATGGACCGGCTCGAAGGGCTCCCGGTGAGCGAACTGATCTTCATCACCGGGCACCTGAAGGAGCAGGTGGAGGCGTACGCCACCACCCGGTACAAAGTCCCGTCGCGTTTCGTCGAGCAGAAGGTGCAGGACGGCACCGCGGGGGCGGTGGACCTCGCTCGGCCGTTCGTCAGGGAGGATGTGCTGATCGTCTTCGTCGACACCGTCTTCGAGGCCGACCTGACCCTCATCCAGCGCACCACGGCCGACGGGATCATCTGGGCCAAGGAGGTCGAGGACTACCAGCGTTTCGGCGTGGTGGTGACCGACCCGCAGGGCTACATGACCAGGATCGTGGAGAAGCCGAAGGAGCCGATCTCGCGGCTCGCCAACATCGGGCTCTACTATATACGTGACACCGCCGCCCTCTTCGCCGGGATCGACGCCGTGGAGGCCGCCCCGAAGAACAAGGGGGAGTACTACCTGACCGACGCCTTCCAGCACATGATCGACCACGGGCGGAAGATCCAGACGGCCGAGGTCGGGGGGTGGTACGACTGCGGGGAGGTGGGGACGCTGCTGGAGTCGAACGCGGTGCTGCTGGCCATGAGACAGGCGAGGACGCCTATCCCTCCAGCGAGGTCGCCCGACCCTCGGCCCGGTGTGAAGGTGATCGAACCGGTCTACGTGGAGGACGGCGTCACCCTCGAACGGTGCACGATCGGCCCCAACGTCTCGATCGAGAAGGGGGCGAAGGTGATCGGTGGTTCGCTCACCAATGCGATCGTGGGGCAGGGCGCGGTGCTCACCGACTGCCGCATCGACGGCGCGATCCTGGGCGACGGGGTGAAGGCGACGGGGCTGGTCGGTTCGGCATCGCTTGGTGCCAACAGCGAAGTGACCGTCGGTTAGCTTCTACAGCGCGCAGTACCCAGCACCCAGCACCCAGCACCCAGCACGCAATACCCAATACCCAATACCCAATACCCAATACTCAACACGCCTTTGGCCGACCTCGCTGAGCTCCTCAATTCCTGGCAAGACCTCCGGTGGACCTTCGATCCGGCGGTCGCGACGCGTGCGGGGGCGCTGCTGCACGACGGCCGCCTCCCGGGGCTCGACGGGGAGTCGGTGAAGCTCCAGCTCGCGGGGCTCCGGTCGCTCGCCAGCGCGGTGGAGCTGGTGGACCTCGAGGATGACGGCCAGGAGATCGACCGTACGGCGCTCCTCGACATGCTCCGGGCCTCGATCTACCGGCTCGAGCAGGAGGCCCCCCAGCGGCGGAATCCCGCGGCCTGGCTCGGCGCCCTCGCCGGCGCCTTCCAGGCACTGCGCGCGCACGCCAACGGGACGCCGACCCAGCGGGGCCAGGCGGCGCTCGACCGGCTGACCGGCGCGGAGCAGATGATCGAGCGGGCGGGGAAGACCCTCAAGCGTCCGGCCGCGGTGTTCGTCGAGGAGGCGCTCGAGCTGGCCCCCGCGGTGCGCGGCGTGGCGCGCCAGCTCGCCCACGAGGCCTCGACCTGGCTTCCCGGGATGGCCGAGCGACTCGCGGCGGCCGCGCAGCGGGCCGAACTGGCGGTGGCGGCGTTCGAGAGCAAGCTGCGGGAGGATGTGGTCGCGAGCCAGGACCCGGAGGCGTACGCCATCGGGCGGGAAGCGTTCGACCACCGGCTCCACTTCGAGCACGCGCTCCGGCCGTCGTCGCCCGAGCTCTGGCGCTGGACCCAGCACACCCTCGACGAGGCGCGCCGCACCGCCATCACCGCGGCGGTCTCGGCAGGGCTGGGCGACGATCTCCACACGGCCGCGAAGAAGCTCCGCGCCGGTCACCCGGTGGGCGACCCGCAGGCGGAGATCCTGCGGGGGCTGGCGCGGGCGCGGAAGTGGATCGAGACCGTTGGGGTGGTCAAGTTGCCGGCCGCGGAGCTGCGTGTCCTGGAAATGCCGCCGCACCTCCAGCTCCTCGGCGGCCGCCTGCACTTCGATGCAGAGGACCTGGTCTACATACGCTCGGCGCTCGCCGCGCCGGCGTCGCTCTCGGGTCCCGAGCTCCTGGTCGAAGTGCTGCTCGAACTTTGCCCCGGGCGGCTCACGCACCGGAGCATCACGCGTGGGCTCCCGGATCCGGTGCGGCGGGCGCTCGCGACGCCGTGCGCCACGGACGGGTGGGCACTCTACGGGCTCGACATCGCGCTGGAGCAGGGGTTCACCACCGACCCGTCGGAGATCTTCGCGATCCGGCTGGCGCAACTGCATGCGGCCGCGCGGGCGGTGATCGACATCGGACTCCACACCGAGGGATTCACCCCGGTAGCGGCAACCGACCTGCTGACCCAGCTCCTCCCGATCGACCGGGCCGATGCGCTGGCCGACGTGCGGCGCGCGTGCGCCTGGCCGACGTACTCGATGGCCGCGGCCGTGGGGCGGCGGGAGATCATGGAACTGCGGGGCGCATGGGCGCACGGGCGCACGGGCGCAGAAGCGCAGGTAAGCAGCTTCCACGAGGCACTGCTCTCCTACGGTGGGCTTCCCATCAGCTTGGCGCGGTGGGGGATGGACCTGGGGCTGGAAGAGTGACGGCCGAGAAGCTGCCGTCCACGGTGAAGGGGCTCTCGCTGGTGTCGTTCTTCAACGACATCGCGAGCGAGATGATCTATCCCCTGCTTCCCGCCTTTCTCACCGGTACCCTCGGCGCCGGCGCCGCGATGCTCGGCGCCCTCGACAGGGCCGCCGAACTCACCAGCGCCGCCCTCAAGTGGATCAGCGGCCGCCTGTCGGATCGTCCCGGCTGGCGGAAGCCGCTGATCCTCGTGGGCTATGGCACGGCCGTGCTGGTGCGCCCCCTCATCGCCGTGGCCAACGCAGCCTGGCAGGTGATCGGGTTCCGGGTGATCGACCGGATCGGCAAAGGGCTCCGCACCGCGCCGCGCGACGCGATGCTGGCCGAGTCGACCCCGCCGGCGCTGCACGGCCGCGCCTTCGGGTTCCATCGCGCCGCCGACCACCTCGGCGCGATGCTCGGTTCGCTGGTGGCGTGGTACGTGGTGAGCCGAGGAGTGAGTGTGCGGACGGTGATCGGGTGGAGCGCGGTGCCCGGGATCGTGGCGGTGGTGGTGCTCGCGGCGGTGCTGAAGGGCAGAAGCACGAGTTCAGAGTCGAGAGTCGAGAGTCGAGAGCCCAAGGCAGAACCTGCGGGACTCTCAACTCTTGACTCTCAACTCAGGTTTCCGATCGTCCTCCTCGCCCTCCTGACCCTCTTCCGGCTGCCTGAAGCACTGCTCCTCTTCCGGTTGCAGCAACTCGGCGTGCCGATCGCGATCATCCCCCTCGCCTGGGCGGGGCTCCACGTGGTGCGGAGCTCGGCCTCGTTCCCGGCAGGACGGCTCAACGATCGCTTCGGCCCCGACGTAATGATCGGCTGGGGGGCGGCGCTCTTCGCCTTCTGTCTCTGCCTCCTGGGGAAGCCGCTGTCCGAGGCGTGGGCCATCGGTGTCTTCCTCCTCTTCGGCTTCTTCGCCGCACTCACTGAGCCGGCCGAACGGGCGCTCGTGGCCAAACTCTCCCCCGCCTCGCTGGGCAAGGGATTCGGGGCCTATCATGCGCTGACGGGGTTTGCGGCGCTCCCGGCGGGGCTCGCCTTCGGGTGGATCTATCAGCAGAGCGGCGCGAGCGACGCGATCTGGCTGTCGGGGGCCGGCGTCGGGGTGATGGGGATCGTGTGGATCGTTTCGCGGCAACGGGTGATATCGGCGACATGATCCGCGCGTCAGACCGATGGCTGCGCACCCCGCGCGGCCTTTCAGCGTCGAATTCAATGTCAAAGGCCGCACCAGAGGCGCGGCCCTCGATAGCACATCCCAACTGATTTGCACGGAGTACGACCGGACGTGCCCCTCAGTGCGATCGCGCGTTCGCCGCTCACCGATTCGCTGCTTGGCCGAGGGCCGCGCGCCCCGCGCGGCCTTACAGCGTCGAATTCAATGACAACGGCCGCGCCAGAGGCGCGGCCCTCGATCCGTGCATCCCGATCTGGTTGCACGGATCGCGACCGGACGTGATTCTCAGTGCGATCGCGCGTTCGCCGCTCACTGGCTCGCTGCTTGGCCGAGGGCCGCGCGCCCCGCGCGGCCTTTCAGCGTCGAATTCAACGTCAAAGGCCGCGCCAGAGGCGCGGCCCTAACAGCACCGCCCTCCGCAGCCGGCGTACTTCCGTTCCAGTTCGGATCGCACGAACTCCTTTTCGCTGAGCACCGGCGCCCCGGGATGGCAGCGGTCCTGATGCTCGACGTACAGGTGGTAATCGGGCATGCCGAAGAGCCGCCTCAGGTGCGCGCTGATGCGCGCCACAACTTCTCGCGCGCCAAGGCGCGCCACAACGGACGCTCCCGGTCCGGATAGCGCGGCGAGCCGCGCCACGACGCTATTCATAGACCGTCTCCACGAACGGGGTCTCGGTCGTCCGCATTGGAATGGTGCCGCGGAGCAGCCCGATCCACTCTCGCACGGCGGAGAGGACCACCAGCGCGGTGATGGTGAGGAAGAGGGCGCAGAGGGCGGCGTCGAGGCGGGCGTTGAAGATCACTCGGGTGTTGGTGGCGGTGGCGGCCTGGGCGAGGAGGCCGAGCCGGGGGTCGGCGGCGAAGATCTTGAGCCAGCCGGCAGTAAAGGTCACCGTGACAACCCACGCGAGGGGCACGAGGGTGATCCAGGCGTAGCGCGCCTTGCCGCTCTTGATGATGAGCGTCGTCCCGACCGAAAGCGCGACGGCGGCGAGCAACTGATTGCTGATCCCGAAGAGGGGCCAGAGGGAGTTGATCCCGCCGAGGGGGTCGAGCACCCCCTGGATGAGGAACCAGCCCCAGCCGGCGACGGCGAGGGCCGAGGCGATGATCGTCGCGGGGTACCAGGAGGTGCGGCCGAGGGGTATCCAGAGGTGGGCGCCGAGCTCCTGGATCATGAAGCGACCGACGCGGGTGCCGGCGTCGATCGTCGTCAGGATGAAGAGCGCCTCGAACAGGATCGCGAAGTGGAACCAGAGGGCGGTGAGATGGGTCCCGAAGGCGCCGCCGAAGATCGTCGCCATCCCGACCGCGAGGGAGGGGGCGCCGCCGGTGCGCCCGACGATCGAGGCCTCGCCCATCGAGCTGGCGATGGTGGCGAGGGTGTTGGGGGTGACGGTGAAGCCCCATCCCTGGACCGTCTGCGAGGCCGAGTAGAGGGTCTCGCCCAGGACCCCCTTGGGGGCGTTGATGGCGAAATAGACGCCGGGATCGAGCACGGCGGCGGCGCACATCGCCATCACCGCCACGAACGATTCCATCAGCATCCCGCCATAGCCGATGAACGGCGCGTCGGTCTCGCGCCGGAGCATCTTGGGCGTGGTGCCCGAGGCGACGAGGGCGTGGAAGCCGCTGATGGCGCCGCAGGCGATGGTGATGAAGCAGAAGGGGAAGACCTTCCCCGCGAAGATCGGTCCGGTGCCGTCGACGAAGCGGGTGATGGCGGGGAGCTTGAGGTCGGGATGGACCAGAAGGATCCCCACGGCGAGGAGGACGACCGTGCCGATCTTGACGAAGGTCGAGAGGTAGTCGCGCGGGGCCAACAGCAGCCAGACCGGGAGGACGGAGGCGACGAAACCGTAGCCGATGAGGCTCCACGCCAGCGTCAACGGACCGAGAGTCAGGAGTTGGGAGTAGGGAGGGGTGCGGGCGACCCACCCTCCACCCACGAGGGCGAGTCCCAGCAGGATGACCCCGATGATCGTCGCTTCCCCGGTCCGGCCTGGCCGCCACTTGGTCATCCAGAGCCCCATCAGCAGCGCGATCGGGATGGTGCACGCGATGGTGAACACCCCCCACGGGCTCTCGCGCAGGGCATTCACCACCACCAGACCGAGTGACGCGAGGAGGACGACCATGATGGCGAGAACGCCGATCATCGCGAGGATCCCCGTCGCCGGCCCGATCTCTTCCTTCGCCATCTGTCCCAGCGACCGGCCATCGCGCCGAGTGGACCCGACCAGGATCACGAAGTCCTGCACTGCACCGGCCAGCACCACGCCGAAGATGATCCAGAGGGTCCCCGGGAGCCAGCCGAACTGCGCTGCCAGCACCGGCCCCACGAGCGGTCCCGCCCCCGCGATGGCGGCGAAATGGTGCCCGAACAGCACATACCGCCCGGTCGGCACGAAATCCCGCCCGTTCTCCAGTCGCTCGGCCGGCGTGGCTCGGCGCGGATCCAGGGCGAAGACCTTGGTGGCGATGAACTTGGCGTAGAGACGGTAGGCGACGAGGTAGGTGCCGATGGCGGCGAGGACCAGCCAGGCGGCGGAGACCGTCTCGCCGCGATGGAGGGCGAGCATCCCCCAGCCGGCGGCGGCGAGGAGGGCGAAGAGGGATGTGATAAGGAAGGGCATGTCTCAAAATCTACAGCCCCTCCCCCCAACCCCCTCCCCCTGCCGGGGGAGGGGGAGCCCAAGACCGCACGCTCCCCTCCCCCGACAGGGGGAGGGGTCGGGGGAGGGGCTGTTCGCGTGGCGGGATTGCCGCTTCCTGCAACGCCCCGTACCTTCGCCCAATGGCATTCAACCCTCCCCGGGGTGGCGGCGCGGACGACGAGGACGACGCCCCGGCCTGGAAGCCGCAGCGCCGCAGCTCCGGCGCGGCCCTCGCCCAGCCCGACCCCGAACTCGACCCGATCCCTCCCGGCCTCAAGGGAAAGACCGTCGTCGTGACCGGCGGGGCTACGGGCCTGGGCCGAGGGATCTGCTTGGAGTTCGCCCGGCGGAAGGTGAATGTCGCCTTCTGCTTCAAGGAACTGCCGGGGCGGGACATCTCGGAGATGGCGCTGTTGACGGAGACGAGCCTCCTCGCGATGGGGGTCAAGGTCTTCGCCGCGCGCTGCGACGTGCGCGACCGCGCGGCGGTCGAGACCTTCATCGCCAGGACCAAGGAGCATCTCGGCGGGATCCACTTCCTGGTCAACAACGCCGGGATCGGGGTGGACGGGGCGCTCTGGCGCCTGAGCGATGACGCGTGGAAGGACGTGCTCGACACCAACGTCACCGGCGCCTTCAACTGCATCCGTTCCGCCGCCCCCCATTTCCGCACCCAGAAGTTCGGCAAGATCGTGAATGTGAGCGCCCACCAGGCGAGCCGTCCCGGCTTCGGCGTGAGCAACTACGCCGCGAGCAAGGCGGCGCTGGAAGGGCTCACCCGTGCCGCAGCGGTAGAACTGGGGCCGGCCGGCGTGAACGTGAACGCCGTCGCCCCCGGCTTCATCCGCACGGAGCGGATGATGATGCTCCCCAAGGACGTGGTGGAGCGCGCTCGGCGCCAGGCGGTGCTAGGGCGGCTGGCCGAGCCGGAGGACGTGGCACGGGTGGTGGCGTTCCTCTGCTCGGATGATGCGCGGCACATCACCGGGCAGACGATCGTGGTGGATGGGGGGTTGTCGCTGGAATAGAGGGTGTTGGGTGTTGGGTATTGGGTATTGGGTGTTGGGTGTTGGCTGGTGGCTGGATCCCCTGACCGATCCTGCCGGCGGGGCTGCTCGTCGCGGCGTAGCTGCTGAAGCGTGCGGAGAAGAAGTCGGAAGGGAAGTAGTAGGGCAACACTGTCTTGTTCCTTGACAGTTGGGACATTTCTCGTCGAAAGCGCATAACAATGAGACAGCGCAAGCATGCTGCCGCTCATTCTTGTGCGTTTTTCCGGCTACGTTACCCAGTGCCGGAATTCGAGTGTGCACTGTAGCGTTCAGTGCATCTCTCGTAGTGCAGCGCCACTCTCATTCCGAACCCTAATGCTCGAAACCCGGCACCTGAAAGGGGGGGGTATCACATGTTGAGCCTCACCCTGGCCTGTGCCTTCCTGGCCTGCGCCCAGCCGTTCCCCACCACCCCTGACGACGGGCCGCTGCTGGCCCCCGTCGCGGCGGACATCAAGCTCACCTACATCTGCGGCAACTCCTTCCGCGTCAGAAATACCTCACCCGACACGGTGACGGTGCGCTACGACGTCTACGGCACCACCGAGACCGGCCCGGTCTTCCTGGCGGGGAAACCGGCGGGGGCCGCGTACAGCGAGACCTACTTCACCACCGTCCACAAGGGGACAGTCCGCATCTTCCTCGGCACACAACTGGTGCAGACGAAGGCGAATGGGAGCACGCCGCAATGCACTCTCCCGAGCCCACCGCGCCCTCCAATCCCGAGTGGATTCAGTTGGCCTCGCGCAGATTCGGTGAGGACCCTGGTATTCCCGGGCGACACGACGGCACGCTATTACCGTGAACTCGTCCTTCTCGAAGTGAGTGATTCGATGCAGGGGGCAGCGTTCGCCGTTCTCCTGCAGAGATTCTCCGCCCAAGTCGTCGGTGGATTTCCGAACGCGAAGTACTACGTGCTGCACATCCCCGATCCGGGCACTTCATACGACAGCCTCTTGGCGATCGTCACGGCGTTGCGTGCTACGCCAGGAGTGGTCATGGCCATCGGTGCGGAGTACGGCAATGTTGTCTCAACTCCCTTTGGCATTTACGCCGAAGACGGATCTCGGTCGCCTGCCGGCTCACTTCGCAATGCGGGGCTCGCCAGTGTGAACTGGAGTCGCGTAGCGACGAGGGCGACGCTGGCCTGGGGGTGTGAGATCGGATCCACTGCGACTCCTGTCGCAGTCGGCGTGCTGGACTACTTGTTCGACCCGACTTCTGCTGACCTGAGTCCAGGTGGCAGTATGCTCCAGCCGGGCGCGCTTGAGGTTGCGCCCCCGGCGATCGGAACTTCCGCAAGGTTGGGTGATTCGACCGTCGCCTCTCATGGCCAAGGGGTCGCTGGAGTCCTCGGTGCCGTCGGGAACAATGGAGTCGGTGTGGCTGGGATGATCTGGAACCGCGATCTGCGAATGTATGCGCTCGCTCGCGACACTACGGCACTGATCTGGAATTTCCCGCTCTATCTCAAAGAACAGATCATGCCGGATCTTCTCTCTCGCCATGTCAAGGTGCTGGTTGCATCCCTCTCCTTTGGGCGCGCAGACGAGATGGTGTACCCGGACATCGAGCGCCAAGTCCGCAACTTTCTTGCCGGCGGCGGCGTACTTGTGATGCCTACCGAGAACAGCAGCAACCTTTCATACACTCTTGCCCAACTCCAAGGACTCCGCCAGAGCACGGCGGGGCTCCGACGGGCCGCAGCCACTCTACGGCCGCAATTCCCAGGGCAGGTGTGGTTCGTACTCGGCAGCGACAAGAATGGTGCTGTGGCGAGTACGCAAACCAGGTTCCCGGGCAATGAGGATATCGCGGCGCCAGCGGTCCAGGTCTTGACTCTTGGACGACCGGGTGACTTCAACGGCAATCCTGACTCTGCCGTCCGGTCCTTGGATGGGGGATCCTTCGCCGCCCCAGCGGTCGCGGGCGCAGCCGCGCTGCTCTGGAGCCGCGATCCAGCTCTCACTGGACCTCAGGTCTTGGCGCTGTTGCAGCAAGGTGCCAGCCGAGCACGGCCAAATCCGTTCACGGGGGTGTTGGAGATCCCGCAAGCGCTGGCGGGCGGCGCGAAGGTGCTTGACATCTATAGCAGCCTGCAGCTTCAGGCGGAGACGGCCCGTATGCCCCTCTGCGGCAATCGTCTCTGGCCCGAAGGCAACACAGTCTATGCTGAGCGAGGGACCGGCTCGCCCGAGCCGATCGCGACGCTGCCTGACTACATCGCGGGGATCTTCCCCTACCACGGCGGCCGCAAAGTCGTGATCGAAGACGGCAACTACGACTGGTTCCAGGTCGAACTGAGCCCCACGGGACAGTGGAGTCAGCCGGTGGCGTGGGATGGGGTCGAAGATGGGATCGCCGGCAGCGGACTATCCATCTACGGCCAAACCCATGACGGAGACAGCACTGCGTTCGTCTACGGCGACTCCCTGTACCTTGGCACCAGGTGGCTCTCCTTCGACACGCCGATCACGAACCTTCCACCCAGCCGGGTCATTTCCGCGAGCGGGGGTGAAGTGTGTGTGCAAGAGGTCCTGCTCGAGGCTGGATGGACCTGCAATAGCACCGAATGGTTCGGGACGTCGACCACTGGACAATGGGATGGCGAGGCGACACCGGCCGGTGACCGGCTTGTCATCGTGCGTTACGTCGTGACGACCTCAATCTCGAGCAGGATCGCTACTCCTGTCGACTGCTACAACGGTGGTCCTCTGAACGAGATCGCCATCTGCCGGAAGTACCTCGCCACTGGAACCCAGTCGACCGATCGTACGGAGATCTGGACGGTCGACCGTTCTACCCAATCCAAGAGCAAGGTCCTCGAAGTCCCCAACCGTACGGTCGGCTTGGCTACCGGTGCCGAGGATGGGAGTGGATTCGCCCTGGCGACCTCCACGGACAACGGGAGCGGCTTCGGGCAGAATTGCACGATCCAATTCTACCATTTCGACGGATCAAATCCCGCGGTCGCGGACGGTGCGGCTCACCCTGTTGCATTGACTTTTTCTCCTTGGGATTTCGTGGGAGGCTTCAGTGCCACGCGTCGACAACTGAGCAGCGTCACAACTCCCTCAAGCCGCGGATTCGCGCTGCAGGCCCGCCTGGGTCGTGCGGCTCGTCCCTAGCAGTTAGAGCGGGCAGAATGACTCCCGGGTGGAGCCAGATTCCTCGCTCCGCTCGGGATTACATTCTGTGCCCGGTAGGTGCGCCGTCGTCATCGCCCCACCCCAATGGCGCCCCCGATTTCTTCGGGGTAAATTCGGGGCGTGACAATACCGACCCACGACCTCTCCAAGCTGCGTATCGACCGCGACCCCTCCCCCGAGGTGCGTCGCGCGTTCGGTCGCAACCTGATCCTCTTCGGCATCGTGGTGGTCGTGATCGGCGCGGGCGTGCTCTTCATGCGCGGTCGCTCGCGCGTCACCATCCAGACCATCGTCGCCACCCCCCTGCCCACGGGTGAGTTCGGGGCGGAGGAGGGGAGCGCCACGGTGACGGCCAACGGCTACGTCGTCGCCCGCACCCGGGCCGCCGTGGCGGCCAAGATCCCCGGCCGGCTCGCCTCGCTCAGCGTGGACGGGGGCTCGTTCGTGCGGAAGGGCGAGGTGATCGCCCGGCTGGAGAACGCGGACTACGCCGCCGCCGCCGAAGAAGCCCGCGCCAACCTCGGCAATGCCCGCGCGCAGCTGATCGAAGCGCAGAGTGACCGCGACCAGACGAAGCGCGAGTCCGACCGGATCACCCGGATCCGCGACCAGCGCCCCGATCTGGTGTCGCCGCAGGACGCGGAGGCGAGCGAGGCCAAGGCGGCGCAGGCGGACGCCCGCGCCAACGCAGCTCAGGCCCGGGTCGAGTCGGCCCAGGCGGCACTCCGGTTTGCGCAGGCGTCGTTCGAGAACACCGTGATCCGGGCGCCGTTCACCGGAACGGTGCTCCGCAAGGAGGCCGAGGTCGGGGAAGTGGTGGCGCCGTCGGTGGGCGGGGGACTCACACGTGGCGCGGTGGTGACGATGGCCGATCTCTCGACGCTCGAGGTCGAGGTGGATGTGAACGAGGCGTACATCGGCCGGGTCACCAGAGAGCAGAAGGCGCGGATCACGCTCGATGCCTACCCCGACACGTCGTTTCGCGGGCGTGTGCGGCAGGTGGTGCCCACCGCCGATCGCCAGCGGGCGACGGTGCAGGTGAAGGTCACCATCTCCGATCACGACTCCCGCATCCTTCCCGAGATGGGAGCGCGGGTGGACTTCCTCGCTGCGGCGCCGGCCCGCGCTGCGCGTGCCGCGAATGCCGCCCCCGAGGCGCCGCGCTTCCGCCTCCCGGTGGCCGCGGTGCGCGAGAGCGGCGGGAAGACGGTGGTCTGGCTGGTGCGCGACGGGCGGCTCTCCTCGCACGAAGTGGTGGCGGGCCCGGTGAGCGCCGGGTATCGTGAGATCCGCAGCGGTCTGGCTGGCGGCGAGCTCCTCCTCCTCGGCGGAGTAGAGACTCCTACAGAAGGTATGCGCGTGGACGTCGGACCGTAGATCTCGAACCCGTACGCCGATCCTTCGGGTGCTGGAGCACCCTCAGGATCCGTCCGCGACCCGCGACCCGCGACCCGCGACCCCGCCCCCAACCCCCCAGCCCCCGATGGGCATGGT
>JANLXK010000211.1:0-4097 GCA_031365045.1 Gemmatimonadota bacterium
CGAGGGGCACCAAAAAGACGCTGAAGACCCTGGTGACGCTGATGGTCCTAGCCGCGGCGCTCGCGACGACGGGTTGCGCTGGTGGCTCGCTGATGGGACCGGAGTCGGGAACGCAGGCGGGTAATCAGGTTGCTTCGCAGGGTGGGCAGCTTTCGAATCCGGGCGGCCAATTGTCGAATCCGTAACAGCGAGTCGAGTCCCTATTTCACCCGCGCTGGAGCGGACATTGAACTGAGCAGGGGGCGGACGTGAGGCGACTCAAGGTATCGAAGACGGTTGGCGGAGTCCAGGCGATCCGCAATCCGTTGAAGCGCCTTCAACGCGGCGGCGAACCTCGTCCTCGTGTTGCGGTCATCCCCGTGGATTCGGCTCAAAGCCCCGAGGTAGAAGTTAATTCTCCAGCTCGCCTCGGCGATCTCACTCGAGTCGGCGGACGCAAGCGCCCGCAGAAGGAACTCCCGCTCCGCCTCGAATCCGTGGGGGCAATTGAGCAGGATCTCACCGATGGCAATAGCCCCAAGCGTGATGACCGTGGGAATCGTCGTCGCATCGGTGATTCCCCTAATTCTGCGAATGAGCGCCGCGCGCTCGACGTCGTTTCCGGTCTGCCCTTCGAGACGAAGAACTTCGATCTCGACCCCCGGTAGATCCTCCGGATCTCCGGAGTGCCGAAGCGGGGGCAACGCTTCCTCGAGCCACTTCCGAGCCCCCTGAAGATCCTCGCTTCCGTATCTCACCCTGCTCAGAACCCAGTAAAGCCTCGGCCTGGTCTCTGTCGAAGCCCAATTCCCGAATCGCTCTATTACTGCGTTCGCTATCTGCTCGCTCGCTTTATAATTCCCGAGCCAGTAGTGCGCCCACGATTTCAGCTCCATGGCCTTTTCGACGCTGATCGGATCGCCATAAACCTCAGCGATAGTCATCGCCTCCTCGGAATCTCGCAGCGCAGCGTCGTACTCCCCGAGAATGACGCTGCAGCCGGCGGTCCCCAAAGCAGCAAACATGAGTTCCGTGAGATTCCCAACTCGCCTCGCCCAGTTGAGTCCGAGCGTGTTGGCTGCCATCGCGTCTCGAAATCGTCCTTGTTGATAGAGCGTAGCCCCGCGGTTCGTCATGATTCTGGGCCGGAAGGCGTCAACTCCCGACTTTTCACATTCGGCCCACGCCTCGTCGAAACGAACGAGAGCCCGGGCTGCATTCCCCGAGCGATGCTCGACTGTTCCCAGGGCGATCCGGACACGCATCTTCCAAAACGAGGAGCACTCTGACCGTTCCGCAGATTCCAGTTCGCGTCGAGCCTCTTCAAGTTCACCGAGTACGAGCAGCGCGGCTCCAAGATGGTAGGTGAGTGCGGCGCGAAGGTCTGGCTGGATGGAGTCGGCGTGAGGCCCTGTCAGTTCCGCGCGAAGCACCGCGACGATCGACTTTCTGTCATCCAACGTGCCGAACTGCCAGCGAGCCTCTGCCAATTCGCAGAGGCTGGAGAGTGCGTCGTCGTGCGCGCCCGCGCTCTCCCAAAGTTGTTGTGAGCGCTCGAAGTGCTCAGCGGCCGCTCCAATATCTCCGACACCACGCTTCGCGATGCCGAGCAAGTGGTGGTGTTTCGCGGCACGCTCAGGGCTCAGAGTCGGCTCGGGAGGCTCGAGTTCCAAAAGTGAAATGGTTTCCGCGAATCGACCCACCAGGTTCAGTGCTTCCGCCTCCTTCAGTGCGCAGTCGCTCGCAAGCGACGACTTGTGGAGCGCGGTGGCCAATTCGCGGCACTCGCGGAAGCGCCTCATCGCCAGATAGTGCTCGCCGCGAGCCGATGCGATCCCGGCTGCTTCCATCGCAAGGTCGAGCGCCGATGGATCGCGGCGTTTGAGGAGAAGATCAGCCCTCCGCTCTAGCCCCAAGACTCCTGGCAGCTCGAGCAGGCGCCGAGAGACGGACTCGAGGTCGGAATCGCTCGCGGCCCCAAGAAACCCTGTGTGCATTCCTTCGGACGCGAGGGACCACTCCCCGCCTCGTCCATTTAGGTAGCCGCGCGCCTCCAGGGGCTTGAGCGCCCGCAGTTCGATACCAAGCGCCCGTAACGCCCGATCGTTGACCTTCGGCCCCGCGAGAGCTATTGCCAAGAGTGCGTCGCGATCAGGAAGCTCGAGTCGAAGCCAGGTTGCTCTCCATGGCGAAGCGACTTCGGGGATGTCGAGAGTCCGGATCTCCGTTGTTTCGTTGAATTGCCAGGTTGAATCGCGCCGTGCCAACAGACCGCGAGTGACTAGAGATCTGGCCGCAGCAGTAACGCTTTCAGGGTTCCCTCCCGTGATCGCATGAATTCGGGAGATCAGCGGCTGAGGAATGGTGGCGCGTCCAAGAATGCCTCCGAGGTAGTCCGCAATTCGATCGACAGGGAGAGGCTCGAGTTCGAGGACGAATTCGCACGAATGGACTGCTGGACGAACGGCAGTTGATGCGGCAAGGAACACGAGGTCGCTGGCAAGGCCTGCCTCAACCGCGCTCGCCCAGGCATCCCGCGCTGCACGCACGCCCGCTTCCTGCCGGTCTTGCCCCCGCGCTCCTGCTCCTCCGACCAACACCACGTGAAGTCGGCCTCTAGGGCCAGGGGACTTTAGGTTGGAACCGCGGCGGACTTCCCACTCCTCCCACGTTGAGGAGCCGATCCCACGGCTTGAGAGTTGGTGCACGATCTCGCGAAGGAATGCCTCTTTCCCTGACCCGGGTGGGCCCACGATTCGGATGAGAGAAGCACGGCGCGGATCCTCGGATGAGACGATGCTCAAGACGGTTTCGAGAAACCCTTCCCGCCCCACGAACCTTCCACCCAGAATCATGCCGACGCGATCTTCGACTCCAAACCCTTCCATAAATTCATCCGCGCTTCCCTGGCGCAGCGTGACTTCACGCTCCATGGCGCGCATCACGACTCGCTCGAGATCCGCCGGGACCTTGACTCGATGCACGCCGGGCGAGGGAACCCATCCTTCGATCTGTCCCGCCACGACTTCGCGAATCGTTCTACCGCCGAAGGGGTGCTTGGCCGTGAGAGCCTCGTACGCCATCACCCCGACCGAGTAGAGATCGGAGCGGACACCCGGGGCCTTTCCCTCCCAGCATTCCGGCGCTGTGTAACCCGGTGTTCCTGCAATACCGCCCCCGGCATCGCCGCCCATTCCCACGTCCGTTACCTTCACAACACCGCCCTGTCCGAGCAGAATGTTCCCAGGCTTCAGATCACCGTGAACTTCCCCATGGCAATGCAAGTGCGCGAGCCCACGGAGCACGCCCGTCAGAATTCGCCGCACCTCCTCCGCAGGCTGCACCGTCCCCATTCGCCTGCCCCAGTCCTCGCCCTCCACGAGTTCCATTGTGTAGAAAGCTTCGCCCGAGTCGAGCGTGGCCCAGTCGAAGACTTGGATCAGGTTTTCGTGGCGAATTTGGCGGAGCGTGTCGAATTCGCGGCGGAGGAACTCGGCGTCGGAGGCGGAGACGAGTTTGAGGGCGAGTTCGCGATCGCGGAGAGAGTCCTGAACGCGATAGACGCGGCCCTGCTCTCCCTCTCCCAAGAGGGACGCGATCGAGTATCGCTGCGGTAGTGCTGGCGTCGACACGTGCGCTCCGCGGCCGGGGCTTGATGGCGATGGGGGCGTGATCCACACCATCTTAGGGCCCGCGGCCTTGAAGCGGAAGGTGGGAGGTGCTGCACGAGTCGGGATACTCGATATCGGCGGATCTAACTGAAACCAAAGCCCCCACCTGTCCGTCTGTAGGAGCAGACAGATCACCCTGCGACATCCCAAATCATTACCGGAGGAATTTCGATGGTTTCTTGTGTATCAATCCGCGCGTTTTGCTTTGGCGCTCTGCTCCTTGCACTACCCGTCCTGGCCCAGACACCGGGATCCCCCGACGAGATCGGGCGGTTGCCGGGCAATGTCGGTTACTTGGACCTCCGGAAATTCTCCGGCGATCCTGAAGGACAGGCCACGGCCGTCGCCGCCATGAACTTTTTCTCGAACACCGACGCCCTGATCTTGGATCTCCGCCGAAACGGAGGCGGCCACCCCATGATGATCGCCACCATTATCACCTACTTC
>JANLXK010000222.1:0-1145 GCA_031365045.1 Gemmatimonadota bacterium
CGGTC
The DNA here is from genome assembly GCA_031365045.1 of Gemmatimonadota bacterium. Lineage (GTDB taxonomy): Bacteria > Gemmatimonadota > Gemmatimonadetes > Gemmatimonadales > GWC2-71-9 > CAMLHU01. The sequence goes on from JANLXK010000222.1 coordinate 6, forward strand.
CTGATCCCATCAGGCGCGCGCCGCACGCTCTGCATCTCCTCGCAGTGCGGTTGCGCACTCGGCTGCACCTTCTGCGCGACCGGGACGATGGGGTTTCGGCGGAACCTCACCGCGTTCGAGATCAGCGGGCAGGTGCGGGAGATTGTCCTCCGGAACGAGGCCGACAAGCCGACCAACGTCGTCTTCATGGGGATGGGAGAGCCGCTCCTCAATTGGCGGGCGGTGGACACCACCCTCACCACCCTCAACTCCCCCGACGGGCTCGGTATCGGCGCCCGCCACATCACCGTCAGCACCGTGGGGATCATTCCGGGGATGGAAGAGCTGGCCCGCCGGCCGGAGCAGTTCCGGCTGGCGATCAGCCTGCACGCCCCGACCGCCGAGCGCCGGAAGGCGATCATGCCGGTGGAGAAGAAGTATCCGCTGGAGGAGGTGCTCAGGGTCGCGGAGACCTTCGAGAAGCGGATCACTTTCGAGTACGTGCTGATCGGGGGGAAGAACGACACGGATGCGGATGCGGATGCGCTGGTGAAGCTCGCGCGGAAGATGCACGCGCACGTGAACATCCTCCCGCTCCATCCGGGTGGGGCGCCGACGCTCACGCCGACGCCGCCAGCACGGATCCGCGCTTTTGCCGACCGGCTGACCAACCAGGGGGTCGAGGCGACAGTGCGGCGGAGCCGAGGGCTCGACATCGCGGCGGCGTGCGGGCAGCTCAAGGTCGAAGTGGAGAAGAAGCGACGGCAGGACGAGATCCCGGTCGTGTAGGCCGGATCCCTGCACCTTCCACCTCACCCCCGACCCCCTCTCCGAAAACCGGAGAGTGGGTCGGGGGTGAGGCGCGCTCCCCCTCCCCGGTTTTCGGGGAGGGGGTCGGGGGGAGAGGTGTCACAGCGGGAACCGAGATACGTTTACAGGCGTAGCAGTTCACCAGTGCCTTGACCTGAGACACCAATGACCGGCGTACACGGTTTGCATCACGTCACCTGCATCGCGGGCGACGCCCAGGAGAATCTCGACTTCTACACCAAGATGATGGGCCTCCGCCTGGTGAAGAAGAGCATCAACCAGGACGCCCCCGACACCTACCACCTCTTCTTCGCCGACGCGGCGGGGAGCCCGGGGACCGACCTGACCTTC
>JANLXK010000227.1:0-5259 GCA_031365045.1 Gemmatimonadota bacterium
CCAACGGGAGAGGGGGTCGGGGGGTGAGGTCTGGCGGGAGTCGGGATGACATTAGTGGGAGAGCCAATGGCCGAGAAGAAGGCATCACTCCAGGACGACCTCAAGCGTCTCGAGGAGATCGTGCGCCAGCTCGAGGCCGAGGATCTCGACCTCGACAAGGCGATCGCCCTGTTCGAGGAGGGGGTCAAGTGCCTCCGCACCGCGCGCGAACAGCTCGGCGCGGTGGAGCAGCGGGTCCAGAAGGTCCTGGAACAGGCCGGGGGCGAGCTCAAGCTCGCGGACCTCGATCCCTGAACTGGTCGCGGAGGCGCTCCTCACCGAGGCCCGTGCCGCCGTCGACGCGCGGCTGGAGGCCTGGGCCACCCGGCTCGAGGCGGAGGTCGGCGGGGAGTCGGGGGCCGCGCTGGCCTACGCGCTCCGGAGCCCTGGCAAGCGGGTCCGGGCGGCGCTCGTGCTGGCCGCCTACCACTCCGTCGGTGGCCGGGCGCCGGGGGTGATCGAGGTCGCTGCCGCGGTCGAGACGGTCCACGCTTACTCGCTCGTGCACGACGACCTCCCCTGCATGGACGACGATGACCTGCGCCGGGGCAGGCCCACCACTCACGTCGCGTTCGATGTCGCCGTGGCGACCCGCGCCGGGTGGGTGATGGTCCCCGTGGCCGCCCGGGTGCTGGAAGCAGGGGTGACCGCATTGGGGCTTCCGACCGACGTGCACGCCGCGATGGCCACCGAGCTTTTCCAGGCCAGTGGCCCTGAAGGGATGGTCGGTGGGCAGTGGCTCGACCTCGAGGCGGAACGGCGCGAACTCGACCTCGCCGGGCTCGTGCAGGTCCATCGCGGCAAGACTGGCGCCCTGATCCGGGCGGCTTGCGCCCTCGGCGGGCTCGCCGCGGGCGCGCCCGCCCCGCACGTCGACGCGCTGCGACGGTTCGGCGCCGACATCGGGCTGGCCTTCCAGGTGGCCGACGACGTCCTCGACGTGACCGGCACCAGCGCCGATCTCGGCAAGACGGCGGGGAAGGATGTGGCCACCGCCAAGAGCACCTACGTCCGCCTCCTGGGCATCGATGGGGCTCGTGCCGAGGCCGATCGGCTCGCCGCCGCGGCGGTCCAACACCTCACGGCTGCGGGGGTCTCTCCCACGGCGCTCGGGGCTTTGGCGAGATATATTGTAGAGAGAGATCGGTAGCGAATTGCGAGGTATTGGGTGTTGCGTGTTGGGTGTTGAGGAGTGTCTGGCGTCGCTCCGGAGGTCACTCCCCCGCGCAACACACAACACCCAACACTCAACACGACGACCATGACGCTCCTCAGCAAGATCCACAGCCCCGCCGACCTCAAGGCGCTTTCGCGTGACCAGCTGCCCCAATTGGCGCAGGAGGTCCGCGACCGCCTCATCGAGTCGTGCTCGATCACCGGGGGCCACATCGGTGCGAGCCTGGGCGTGGTCGAGCTCGCCATCGCGCTGCTCTACGAGTTCGACTCCCCCAAGGACAAGGTCCTCTGGGACGTGGGCCACCAGGCGTACGCCTGGAAGCTCCTCACGGGGCGGAACGAGAAGTTCGAGACCCTCCGGCAGGAAGCGGGGATCTCCGGTTTCCTCAAGCGCACCGAGAGCCCGCACGACCAGTTCGGCGCCGGCCACGCGGGTACCGCGATGTCGGCGGCGTTCGGAATGGCCACCGCCCGCGACCTCCAGGGGGACGACTTCAAGGTCGTCGCCGTGGTAGGCGACGGGGCCTTCACCTGCGGACTCACCTACGAGGGGATGAACAACGCGGGGCACTCCGACCGCGACGTGATCCTCATCCTCAACGACAACGGGATGTCGATCAGCCCCAACGTCGGCGCGGTGAGCAAGATGCTCGGCGGCATCGTGGCCGACCCCAAGACCAACAAGGTGCGCGAGGCGGTCAAGGCAGTGACGCTCAAGCTCGGCGACGTCTTCGGCCACGGCGTGGTCGACTTCGCCAAGAACATCGAGGAGAGCGTCAAGAACCTCTGGTCGCCCGGGATGCTCTTCGAGGAGCTCGGCTTCCGCTATTTCGGCCCCATCGACGGGCACGACCTCGGGAAGCTCGCCGAGACGCTGCAGTTCGTCCGCGGGATGACCGGCCCCCGGGTGCTTCACATCCTGACCCAGAAGGGGAAGGGCTTCCCGCTCGCCGAGGCCAACAAGGAGAAGTGGCACGGCCTGGCGGCCTACGATCCGGTGACGGGCGAGATGCGCGCCAAGGGGGGCGGGCTCCCCACCTGGACCGCCGTCTTCGGCGAGGCCATCAGCCAGCTCGCCACCCACGAGCCGAAGCTGGTCACCATCACCGCCGCGATGCCGTCGGGCACGGGGACCAACGTCTTCCAGAAGCGCTGGCCCGAGCGGTTCTTTGACGTCGGCATCGCCGAAGGCCACGCGGTGACCTTCGCCGGCGGGCTCGCCACCCAGGGCATCAAGCCGATCTGCGCCATCTACAGCACCTTCTTGCAGCGGGCGTATGACAACATCATCCACGATATCGCCATCCAGAAGCTCCCGGTGATCTTCGCGATGGACCGCGCCGGACTCGTGGGCGAGGACGGCCACACGCACATGGGGCTCTACGACATCGCCTACATGCTGGCGGTGCCGGGGATGACTGTGACAGCCCCCAAGGATGCCGATGAACTGATCGGGCTCCTCAAGTGCGGCCTCCAGCACCGGGACGGTCCCTTCAGCACGCGCTATCCCCGCGACAAGGTGCCCGCCGAGCCGCGCCCGGCCGACCAGGTCCCGGCGGTGCCGTACGGCACCTGGGAGCTCCTGCGCGACGGCAAGGACCTGGCGATCCTGGCGGTCGGCACGATGGTGATGCCGGCGCTCAAGGCCGCCGAGCAGCTCAACGCCGAAGGGATCGACTGCGCCGTGGTCAATGCGCGCTTCCTGAAGCCGTTCGACCACGCCATGCTCGAGACCCTGCTGCAGCGCTTCAAAGTGCTGGTCACCATCGAGGAGGGGGTCGTCACCAACGGCTTCGGCGCCTCCCTCGCCGCGACGCTCCAGACCACCCGCCCGGAGGTCCGGGTCGTGGCCCTGGGCGTGCCGGACAGGCTCATCGAACAGGCCCCCCGCGCCCGCCAGCTCGAGAGCTTCGGGCTCACCCCTGACGGCATCACCCGCCGGTTGGTGGCGTTGTACCGCGAGGAGTCGCTCCAAGCCCCATGAACATCGGCGTCGTCGGCAACCCTCGGTACGCCGATCTCCAAGCGATCCTCCGCCTCCTGGCCGACGTGGCCCCGAAGCGGGGGATCACGCTGTACACCGACGAAGGGCTCGAACAGCTCTGGCCCAAGGCGCCGCCGCCGATCGCCGGCGCCAAGCTCGACGCACTGATCACCCTCGGCGGCGACGGTACGCTGCTCCGCGGCGCGCGGCTCCTCGCCGGCAAGGAGACGCCGATCCTCGGCGTGAACCTCGGCCGGGTCGGGTTCCTCACCAGCGCCTCGCGCGAGTCGTTCGCCGTGGCCATCGAGGCGCTGGCGGCGGGGAAGTACGCGATCGAGCGGCGCCAGGTGCTCGAGGCGGTGATCCGCGGGGCCGATGGGAGCGAGCGCTCCCTGACCCACGCGCTCAACGACGTGGTGGTGCACAAGGGGGGCGTCGCCCGCGTGGTGCGCCTCCGCGTGACGATCGGCGAGGAAGAGGTCGGTCCCTACAGCGCCGACGGCATCGTCGTCGCCACACCGACCGGTTCCACCGCCTATTCGCTGAGCGCGGGCGGACCCATCGTGGTCCCCGGCGTCGAGGCGCTGGTGGTGACGCCGATCTGTGCCCACACCCTCGCGGTCCGTCCGCTCGTGATCCCCTCGTCCAGCGAAGTGACGATCGAACCGATCGCCCCCTGGGCCGACGACCTCCTCGTCTCGTTCGACGGCCAGGTGGGCACCACGTTGATCACCGGCGACAAGGTCCACGTCCGCCGCGCCGACCACAAAGTCCTCCTCGTCCGGCTCGAGGGCGATTCGTTCTTCGAGCTGATGCGCGAGAAACTCCACTGGGGCGACCTCCAGCACCGACTCAACGCACGATGATCGTCGAGCTCCGCGTCCGCGACCTCGCCACCATCGCCGAGGTCGGGCTGCAGTTCGGCGCAGGGCTCAACGTCCTCACCGGCGAGACCGGGGCAGGGAAGTCGATGCTCATCGACGCCCTTGCCCTCCTGCTGGGTGAACGCGCCGACAGTGCCCTCGTCCGCCCCGGCGCGGCGCGCTGCGTGGTCGAGGGGGCTTTCGACACCGACGCCTCCTTCCGGCGCCGGCTCGACGCGCTGGGACTCGACGCCTCGGATGAGCGGGTCGTCATCCGCCGTGAAGTGAGCGCCGAAGGACGCTCCCGCGCCTGGGTCAACGGCAGCCCTACCACCCTGTCGACGCTGGCCGAGCTCGGCGCCGCGCTGGTGGACCTGCACGGCCAGCACGAGACCCAGTCCCTCCTCCATCCCGACGCCCAGCGCGACATCCTCGACGCCTACGCCGGGGCCCAGGGGGCCCGCGCGGCGGTGGACGAGGGGTTCAGGACCGTGCAGGCGCTCCGCCACGAGGAGGCCGAGCTCGCGCGCCAGCGCGACGAGGTGAAACGCCGGGCCGACTACCTCCGGCACGTCGTCACCGAGATCCGCGACGCGAAGCTCCAGCCGGGAGAGGACGCGCGGCTCGAGGCCGAGGCCCGGAAGCTCGCCCACGCCGGCACCCTCGGTGAACAGGCCCGCCGCCTGGCCGAGTCGATCGATGGCGACGACGGGGGCGCGCTCAGTGCGCTCGGCCAGGCCGACCGGTCGCTCACCCAGCTTGAGCGCCAAGATCCCGACACTGCCAAATGGCGGGAGCTCCTCGATGGCGCCTTCGCCAACCTCACCGAACTCGCCCGACTCGCCAACGAGTACGCCGATGGCATCAGTGAGGACCCCGCGCGTCAGGCCGAGGTCGAGCGGCGGCGCGACCTTCTCTTCAAGCTGACCCAGAAGCACGGCGGCACCCTTGCCACCGTCGTCGCGACCGGCGATGAGGCGGCGCGCGAGCTCGACCTGCTCGACACCGCCGACACGGATCTCCGGGCCCTCGCGAGCAAGCGCGAGGCGGCCGAGGCGGCACTGCGGGATACGGCGACGAAGCTCACTGCCAAGCGCATCGAGGCCGCCGGTCGGCTCGGCCGCGCCGTCGGCAAGCTTCTCCCCCAGCTCGGCCTCCCCGGCGGGAAGCTCGAGGTGGCGATGGAGCCGCTGGCCG
>JANLXK010000237.1:0-3046 GCA_031365045.1 Gemmatimonadota bacterium
GGAACTCGGTCTCGCTCAGGCGGGTCGTCGGGAGTACCGGGTCGGCGGCGAAACCCGTGCCGAGTGTGGTAAGCGTCGCCTGCAGTGAATTCACGACATTGAGGATCGCGGCACCCGCCGTGCTGCCTGCCGTCGGCACGAAAGGGGAGGCCGTCGCCGGGTCGGACAGCAGCCCGAACATCTCGCCCCGGAGCGCCGTGCCGTCCGCCAGGGTCTGGATGGCGAGCGCCTTCGTGGCAGGGACCGCGTCGTAGTCGCCGTTGGCGATCTTGGTCGAGAGCGTCGCGAGGGCCGCGTCGAGCTGGGTGAAAAAAGTGGTTGTGCCCGCGGCCGCCGGGTTCAGACCGGCGTCGGCGGTGGTGGAATCGAGTCGAAGCTGTGCCTGGGACCGGGCGCGGACGAGCGGGACGGTCCCGAAGATCGTCAGCCGCTTGGTGAGGCCCAGGGCTGCCGACAGGACGAGGGTGCCCCGCGAGGTCGCGGCGTGGACGCTCGACCGCCCGGCCGAGAGGCGGTAGGTTGCGTCGCCAGTGATGGTGCGGATCCGGGCATCGGCGTCGGCGATCTCAGCGAGGAACGCCCCGCCGACATCCGCGTTCCAGTCCGCCGCCAGGGGTTGTTCGCCCCCGAAGAGCCGGGAATTGGCGACCGCGAAGTCCCCCCCCACCTCCAGGCGCAGGTGGCCGCGTGGCACCCCGATCTGTGGCAGCTGCGCCGAGGCCGGCGTGACGCCGGCCATCCAGAGCACCACCGCTACGCCGAGGCGTGCTACGACGTGTCGCAATCCCCCTCCGCTGCCCGAGTCGCTGCCGAGTTGTTCGCCCGCACCTTTCGCGGACGGGCACGCGCGGCGGCGTCCGCACCGGGCCGGGTGAACCTGATCGGTGAACATCTGGATTATAACGGGGGCCCGGTGCTCCCGATGGCAGTGGCTCGGCGGACGGCCGTCGTCGCTGGAGCCGGCTCGTCTCGAGCCGGGTTCGAGGCAGTGAGCGCGCGGGACGGGGTGGTGGATCGCTTCGATCCCGCCGGTGAGATGCGCGGCGCCTGGACCGACTATCTCGCTGGAGTCGTTCGCGCCCTCGAGCGCCGCGGGGCGCGGCTCCCGGGTGCCTCGATCGCGGTGGCCTCCACCGTTCCCGAAGGCGGGGGGCTCTCCTCCTCCGCCGCATTGACGGTCGCCGCGGCCCGCGCCCTCGCTGCGCTCGCCGGGATGCGGCTCTCGGCCGGGGTGATCGCCGAGGTAGCGTGGGAGGCGGAACACGACGAGGTGGGGGTGCGGTGCGGGCGGATGGACCAGGTCATCGCCGCCCACGCGGCACCCGGGAAGGCGCTCTACTATGACACGGCGACCGGTGCGCGCCGCGCGATCCCGTTCAAGGGGAGGCTCTGGCTCGTCGACACCGGGGTGCGGCACCGGCTCACCGACGGCGGGTACAATCAGCGCCGGGCCGAGTGCGATGAAGCGCTGGCGATGCTTCGCACGAAAGGTTTCGCGCTCCCCTCCCTGTCCGCCTGTCCCCCTGTCCGCCTGTCCGCCGCGCTCGCGGCGCTCCCCCCTCACCTCGCCCGTCGCGTCCGCCACGTCGTCACCGAGACGGCACGAATAGGGAAGGCCGTCGACGCGCTGGCCGCCAACGATCTCAGTGCGCTGGGCAAGCTGATGTCCGCGGCGCACGAGTCGATGCGCGATGACTTCGAGGCGAGCTGCGAGGAGGCCGATGTGCTGGTCGAGGCGGCGCTCACGCTCGGTGCCTGGGGCGGGCGCCTCACCGGGGCAGGGTGGGGCGGCACCGTGGTGCTGCTGGCGGACGAGCGGGACGCCGCCCGCCTGATCCTCGAACTCCAGCACCAATTCGCCCGGATCTACCGGCGGATCCCGGAAGCCTGGGCGACGCGGGCGGGTTCCGGAGTCAAAAAGGAGAGTCCGGGGCGCTAAGGCTGTTGGCTACTGGCTATTGGTGACTCCGGTGTAAGTTGAGCGGCGGTGGCGACCTGAAGGGATCTCACATTGTCCCGATCCACCAATAGCCAACAGCCAGTAGCCATGACCACCAGCCCCATTCAATAGCACGGATGCAGGGCCACCTCGCTCGGGTGGCGAAATTGGCAGACGCAGCGGACTTAAAATCCGCAGGGGCTCACGCCCCGTGGGGGTTCGATCCCCTCCCCGAGCACTATTGACGGTTCGTACGCCGAGGGGCGCCCGCCACGGGCGCCCTTTCGCGCCTTGAACGTTTTTCGCCCTCGGCCTCCTTGGTTCGACCCCCTCCCCGTGCATTATTCTGTCCAATACCCCATCTTTCCCAGTGCAGGGGGAGGTGTCTGCCGTTGTCCACTTTCAAAAGATCGGAGGCAGGATGATCAAGGGAATCGTGAAGGGCCTCATCGCGCTTGTGCTCGGTCTGGTGCTGCTCGCCACTCCGGCCAGCGCGCAGATCAAGTGGGGGCTCGGCATCGGGCCGACCATTCCGCAGGGGACGTTCGCCGACGGCGCCAAGATGGGGTTCCACGCCGTGGGCATTGCCAACTACGACCTCACCGCCAAGCCGATCAGCTTCCGTGCGGACGTCGTCTATAACATCAACAAGTGTGACGGCTGCGGGAATTTGGACATCTCGTCGAACCTGCTCACCCTCAGCGGGAATGTGGAGTACAACTTCCCGACCCCCCGCGCCCACCCGTACCTTACCGGTGGCGTGACCTGGGCCCGGGCCTCCCTCGGCGGCAGCGACGCGCCCGCGGGCTTCGGCGCCCAGTCCGATATCGGCTTCAACGTCGGCGGCGGGTTGCATTTCGACCTCGGGCCCACCAAGGCCTTGATCGAGGCCCGGTTCTTCGCTATCGGTGGCGATGTCGACGCCCATTACATCCCGATCAGCTTCGGTATCCGCTTCTAGTCGTTCTTCGTAGGTGCTTCCTCGAGCGGGCCGACGAGTTGTCGGCCCGCTTCTGGTCTTCGGCCCGAAGCAGTCTATTCCGAGTGTTTGAGTAGGGATTTAGCCACTTGACCCCTCCCCCCCGGGCCGTTCCCGACCCTTCTTTC
>JANLXK010000239.1:0-2789 GCA_031365045.1 Gemmatimonadota bacterium
ACCGGACCGCAGCCGCCCTCGGAGTTGCAGCACGTCCCCTCGCCGCAAACGTTGCCGCAGGAGCCGCAGTTGTCGTTGTCGACGATCGTCTGGACGCACGTCTCCCCGCAAAGGTCCCACCCGTAGGGCTCGTTGGGGTAGGCGCAAACAAGCGGAACGCACGCGCCTTCTTCACAGCACGACCCGGTGCCGCAAGCGTTGCCGCACGCGCCGCAGTTGTCGGCATCGTTGACGAGGTCGACGCACGTGAAGTTGCAGTACGTTCGTCCCTCGGCGCAGGGCGGCGTGCAAACGCCGGATAAGCAGCACGAGTCCCCGTCGCAAACGTTGCCGCAAGCGCCGCAGTTGTCGATCTCCCAGAGGATGCTGACGCACACGCCGTCGCACAACTCCTGGCCTTCGCCGCACGAGGGCTGGCAGGCCCCGTCCGCGCAGTAGAGCCCTTCGTCGCAGACATGGCCGCACGCGCCGCAGTTGTCGTTGTCGTTATCGAGCGAAACGCATAGATCGCCGCAAAGCGTCTGCCCTTCATCGCACGCCGGCTGGCAGTAACCGTACGAACAATGAGTGCCTTCCTCGCAGACGTTGCCGCATTCACCGCAGTTGGCGTTGTCGTCATAGAGCGACACGCACTCGCCGTAGCAGTCGTCTTGACCCTCGCCGCAGTCCAGCAGGCAGCTGCCATACCAGCAATAGGTGCCCTCGCCGCAGACGTTGCCGCAGGCTCCGCAGTTGTCCGGGTCGTAGAGGTAGTCGACGCAGGTCTCCCCGCATCGTAACTGGTGAGGCCTCTTGCCATCCGCAGGACAGCAGCCCGGCGGGTACGCGGGGATCGTCAAGGTGACCGCTTGCGAGCCGGTGTTCGTCACCGATTCGTTGACGCCTCCCGGACCCGCGGTCGACGTCACGCGGAACACTTCGGTCGGCGGGCTGAAGAACGTGATCAGGCTCGACGTCAACGACGCGGCGGAAACCGTCACGTTGCTCGACGCGAGCGACCGGCCCGGAACCCCGAAGGGTCCGCGGTTGATGCAGGTGCCGTCGGTGGCCGCGAAGCAATCGACGTCGGTTGAGCACGACTTGCGAAAGACGCAACTGGTCGCCCGAACCCGGTAGTAGAAGATCGTGCCGGCGGGAGGGGTGTCGGTGTACCGCAGCAGGTCCGTCGTGAGCAGCGTACTCGCCGCGTCTCCGATGGTGCGCGCGACGGCCGCGCGCGCGACGGTATACGGCCCCTGACCGCCTTGCCAATTCAAAGTCGTCTCGCCCGGGCCGGGTCCCTTTTCGAGGGTGAAGGCGACGCCGTCGTCGGTGCATAGACTGCACGCGCCTCCGAGCGGATCGGGGCCCGCAGTTTTGGAGAAACAGATGTCGTTGTCACAGGCGCTTCCGGTGTAGGCGAAGACCGACTGGTTGGTGGTCCAGACCCATTTCGCACCGACGCCGCCCGCCGTGCCCGCGGTGACGCTCGAACTGAACCCGCCGGGGCCCGCGGAGGGCCAAGTGAAGCTGAAGGCGTCGCCGCCCGTCTTGTTCGTGACCTTGTTTTCGAATTGCACGGGAAACGTCTGAAAAACGTTGAGGTCGCACTGACTCTCGGCGCCGTTTGCGGAGTTCGCGTCGAGGTCGACGGTCTTTGTCGCGGCGAGTGACGCGGTGAGGGTGAAAAGCGCCACCGCGAACGCGCAGACGAATGAACTCAAACAAAGACGTGAACGTTTATCCATGGTTTCCCCCCAAGGCGGAAGCCGCCCGATATCCGGACAGAATCTACCGCGAGTCCGCTCACACGAGGTAAGTTGTTGTTGACGTGAAGGAATTATCGATTTCAATCGTAAAATAACCGTGAGGTAGCCGCCTCTCGCTCGGTCTAGAATCCGCCGTCGCCAGGGGGGCCGCGTTGATGTCTCCACGAGATTACCGGCTGAGATTTTGGGGAGTGCGCGGCACCGTCGCCACCCCGGAGGCCGACAAGCTCCGTTACGGCGGGAACACCGCCTGCGCCGCGATTCAGGTCGCGGACGACGAGATCCTCATCCTGGACTGCGGCACGGGAGCGCGCGTTCTAGGCGCCGCGCTCGCCAAGCAGCGGAGCGGCAGGCCGACCCGCTACCACGTGTTCTTGTCGCACTATCACTTCGACCATGTGGAGGGGCTCTCGCTGTTTCAGCCGCTCTACGATCCGGCGAGCACCATTACCTTCCATGGGTTCGCCTCGGACGGCCGTACGGTCCGCCAAAACCTCGAGACGTTGATCGCGCCTCCCTACTTTCCGGTGGCGCTCGCCGGCGCTCCCGCCAAGGTCGACTTCAAGGACGTGGACGGGTCGGTCTTCACCGTCGGCGATTTGCGGGTCGCCTCGATGCCGCTTTCGCATCCGGACGGCTCGGTCGCCTACCGCGTCTCGCACGGCAACCGGAGCCTGGTCTTTGCCACCGACCATGAGCACGGCGTCGAAGCGGTGGACCTCGCGCTCGTCGCGTTCTGCCGCGGCGCCGACTACCTCATCTACGATGCGACTTACATGGAAGCGGAGTACGAATCGCTCCGCAAGGGGTGGGGGCACAGCACGTGGTACGCGGCGGTCAACGTGGCGCGAACCGCCGAGGTCAAGACGTTGATCCTCTTCCACCACCATCCGGAACATACCGACGCTCAACTCGACGAGATGGAGCGGATCGCGCGCCTGGAGCTTCCGACCGCGCTCGTCGCCCGCGAGGGCATGGAACTCCCGTTTTGAGGGGGTCAGTTGAGGGGGTCAGGTCTCCCATTGAGTCATTCGCCGTTGG
>JANLXK010000145.1:0-5570 GCA_031365045.1 Gemmatimonadota bacterium
CGTCGCCGCCGTAACACTTGGCGAGCACGTCCTTCCGGAGCGCGCTGATGGTCTCGCGGGCGATGACCTTCTGGCCGATGGCAGCCTGGATCGCGACCACGAAGAGCTGGCGCGGGATCAGCTCCTTCAGCTTCTCGGCCACCTTCCGGCCGTACTCGTACGCCTTGTCCTTGTGGATGATCACGCTGAAAGCGTCCAGCGCCTCGCCGTTGATCAGCATGTCGAGCCGCACCAGGTCGCTGGTGCGGTAGCCCGCGTGCTCATAGTCGAACGAGGCGTAGCCGCGCGTGGCCGACTTGAGCTTGTCGTAGAAGTCGAGCACGATCTCGCCCAGGGGGAACTCCCAGTCGAACTCCACGCGGAGGGTGTCGAGGTATTTCATCCCGTTGTAGATGCCGCGACGGTCGCCCCCCAGCTTCATGATCGGCCCGATGTACTCCGCGGGGGCCATGATCCGGGCCTTGACGTAGGGCTCGTCGATCCGGTCGATCTCCCCGGGGTCGGGCAGGTGCGACGGGTTCTCGACGTGCTGCATCCCGCCATCCGTGGTATGGACGTGGTACTCCACCGTCGGCACCGTCGCGATCAGGTCGAGATCGAACTCGCGTTCGAGCCGTTCGACGATGATCTCCATGTGCAGGAGCCCGAGGAACCCCGCGCGGAAGCCGAAACCCAGGGCGGTCGAGGTCTCCGCTTCGTACTGGAGCGAGGCGTCGTTGAGCTTGAGCTTCTCGAGCGCGTCGCGGAGCTGTTCATACTGGACGGCGTCCGTGGGATACAACCCCGCGAAGACCATCGGCATCACGTTCCGGTACCCCGGCAGGAGCTCGGTGGCGCGATGGTCGGCGTCGAAGATCGTGTCGCCCGCGCGGGTGTCGCCTACGGCGCGCAGGTTGGCCACCACGTAGCCGACCTCCCCCGCTTCGAGCTTGGTGGCCGGCTTCTGTCCCATCGAGAGGTAGCCCACCTCGTCGACGGTGTAGACGTCCTCCGGGTGCGCGCCGAAGGCGATCTTCATCTTGGGCCGGATCACGCCGTCGACCACCCGGATGCTGGGGATGGCGCCGCGGTACCGGTCGAAGTAGGAATCGAAGATCAGCGCCCGGAGCGGGGCGTCGTGGTCTCCGCGCGGCACGGGGACGCGCTTCACGATCTCTTCCAGCAGCGCGGGGACGCCGGTCCCCTCCTTGGCGCTCACCGACAGGATCTCGGCGCGCACGGAGCCGATCAGGTCGATGATCTCCTGGGCCCGCTTCTCGGGCTCGGCACCGGGGAGGTCGATCTTGTTGAGCACCGGGATGATCTCGAGCCCCGCGTCCATCGCGAGGAAGAGGTTCGAGAGGGTCTGGGCCTGGATCCCCTGGGTGGCGTCGACCACCAGGATCGCCCCTTCGCACGCGGCGAGGGAGCGGCTCACTTCGTAGGTGAAGTCGACATGGCCGGGGGTGTCGATCAGGTTGAGCTCATACTGATGGCCGTCCAGCGCCTTGTAGAGCATCCGGACGGCGTTGAGCTTGATGGTGATCCCGCGCTCGCGCTCGAGGTCCATCGTGTCGAGCATCTGCTCGCGCATGATGCGCTTCTCGACCGTGCCGGTCATCTCGATGAGCCGGTCGGCGAGCGTGGACTTGCCGTGGTCGATGTGTGCGACGATGCAGAAATTACGGATCCGGGACTGACGCATGGGGGCAAATATAGCCCCCTCTCTCCCTTGCCCCCTCTCCCTGTCGGGAGAGGGGGAGTGTCATCGTGTGTTCCCCTCCCCCGACAGGGGGAGGGGTCAGGGGAGAGGGCTGCGCCCCCGCGCCTCGTCCACCCGCTCCATCGCCCGCCGAAGGTGCGGGATCACGATGCTCCCCCCGACGATCAACCCGATGGCAAAGGTCTCCAGCAGCTCCTCGTCGGTCGCGTCCTGCTTGATCGCCTCGAGGATGTGATAGGTCACGCAGTCGTCGCACCGCAGCACCAGCGACGCGACCAGTCCCATCAGTTCCTTGGTCTTCTCCCCCAGCGCGCCCGCCTCATACGCCTGGCCGTCGAGCCGGAAGAAGCGATTGATCGGCAGGTTCCCGGCGGCGAAGATCCGGTCGTTCATCTTCGCGCGGAAGGCGTTCCATTCGTCGATCGTCTGGGTCATGGTCATAAAGGGTGCGATGTGCGAAGTCCGGGTGTGCGCGACACTCTCCCAACAATAACCCCGCACCTCGCACTTCGAACTTCGCACTCTCTCCTACGGGGCCTGCGCTGGTTCGACGATGCGAGCCCGACTCGCCGGATCCCACGCCGGTCGGGTCGGCGCGTTCGCGATGGTCTCGCCCAGGTAGTAGATCAACCGCCCGATCCGCATCATCTTGTCGGCGTCGATCAGCGCCGGCTCGTCGGTCACGGCGTGGTACTGGGGGTGGATCCCGGTGGTGAAGAAGAGGATGGGGATCCCCTTTCGCGCGAAGTTGTAGTGGTCGCTCCGGCCGTAGAGCCCCTCGCTCGGCCAGAGGTCCCCCATCGCGTGCAGCCCGAGTTCCGGATGCCGGCCCGCCACCTGGTCCAGCGTGGCCGAGAGGTCCGAGTGCTCGCGGCCGATGACCGCCAGGGTGTCCGGTGCGTTGCGTCCCACCATGTCGATGTTGAGGTCGGCCACGACGTTCGCGATCGGCAGCGTCGGGTGCCCCACCCAGTAGCCGCTCCCCCAGAGCCCACGCTCCTCGCCGCTCACCAGCAGGAACGCCACCGACCGCTTCGGCCGCACCGGTGCCGTCGCGAACGCTTCGGCCAGCTCGAGCACGGTCACGCTCCCCGAGCCATCGTCGTCGGCGCCGTTGCAGATGGAGTCGGCGCCGAGGGCGCTGCACCCCTCCCCCGAGCCGGGCGTGCCGATGTGATCCATGTGCCCCGTGAAGAGGACGTACTCGTTCCGGAGGACCGGGTCGCTCCCCTCGAGCACTCCCATCACGTTCGGGGCCGATTCGCCCGACACCCGCCGCTGGTCGACGTGGAAGTCGATCGACGCGCCGGGTGCCGCGACGATGTGCATCGGGCCGTGGACGTCCAGCAGCGTGGTGTCGACCCCGGCCCGCACCAGCCAGGGCGTGAACGCCGCCCGCCGGACGGCGAACACCGGCGGGATCGCAAGGCCCCCCTCCGAGGGGTTCACCACCCGGATCGACGGCGTCTTTCCCGGCATCTTCGACCACATCTCGTCCGGCATCGCCGCGACGAGGAATACCCCTGCCGGCTTCTGCTGGACCAGCGCCCCCGCGATCCCGTCGATCGCCGGACCGAAGACGACGACCACCATCTTCCCGGTCACCGCCCCCGGAGGGATCGTGACCCCCTGTGAACTGTCCCCGACCAGGATCACGACACCGGCGCCGCTCACGTCTCCGCTCGGCTCGCCCTGCATGAGCGGGAGGTCGGGCCCCACCTGCCACACCGCCGCGGCGTGGCCGATGGCGCGCACCCAGCTCTGTGCCGGGTCGAACCGCGAGATGCTCAGCGGATAGCGCTGGAGATAGCTCCCTGCGTCGCCCGCCGGCCGGAGCCCCAGTCGCCGAAACTCCGCCGCCGCATACCCCGCCGTCATCTCGAGCCCATGCGAGGGGGTGGCGCGGCCGAGCATCGAGTCGTCGGCGATGATCCCGATGCGGCGGGTGACGTCGGCCGCGGTGATCGAGGCGGCTCCGCCCGGTGCGCGCGGCGCCGGCGTCATCGACGCCGACCCGCCGCCGCACGCGACAAGCAGGGCGACCAGGAGGAGGGAAGGGTGGCGCATGACGACTCCGCTGTCAGGGAAATGACGAAGGGTCGGGGCACCCGCCCGACCCCTCGAACTTATCAGGTGCGGACCGTGCTCAGTGACTCGCGGTCCGGAGCGCCTTCGCCGCCGGTTCCACGATCCGGTCCCAGCTTTCCGGGGTCCACTGCGGACGGGCCGGGTCCTGCGCCACGGCGTAGCTGGTATAGAAGAGGAGCTGGAGGATCCGGGCCGCCTTGCCGAACCCGATCTTCGGCACTTCGTCGCTGGCCTTGTGGTAATCCTCGTGCACGCCGGTGAAGAAGAAGAGGACAGGGATCCCCTTGCGGGCGAAATTGAAATGGTCCGAGCGGCTGTAGAAGTTCTCGTTCGGCCACCGGTCGTCGATCGGGACCATGTGCAGCTCCGGATGCCGCGCGGCGGTGGCATTCAGGATCTGGCCCAGGTTGGAGTGCTGGCGCCCGATGGCGACGACGGTGTCCTCCCAGTTCCGGCCGATCATGTCGACGTTGAAGTCGGCCACGACGTCCTGCAGCGGCACCGTCGGATGCTCGGCCCAGTACGAGCTCCCCCACAGCCCCTTCTCTTCGCCGCTCACGGTCATGAAGATGATCGAGCGCTTCGGCCGGACACCCCGCTGGCTGAACGCCTCGGCCACCTCGAGCACGCCGGTGGTCCCGGAGCCGTCATCGTCGGCGCCATTGCAGATCGAGTCGGCGGCCAGCGCCTGGCACGACATCGACCCGCGTCCGGCGGTGCCGAGGTGGTCCATGTGGGCCGAGAAGATCATGTACTCGCTCTTGAGCGTCGGATCGCTCCCGTCGAGGATCCCGATCGTGTTCGGCGCGGTGGTCGACTCGATCACCAGTTCCTTGAGGGCGAGCACGATGTGTGCGCCGCCCACCGCGCGCAGCTGGGGAGCGCCGTTCCGCATCGCGGCCAGGTCGATCCCGAGTTCGGCCACAAGCCCGTCGCGCACTTCGAGGATCGGGACCATGGCGGTCTGGCCCCCGACGGCGAGCCGCGGATTGTTGGCGGCCCGCGTGGCCATCATCTGGAACTGGCCGGAATCCCGGTTGGAGACCCGGATCACGCCCACCGCCCCGGCCTCGCTCACGGCGCCGATCAGCGCGCGGGTGGTCGCCGGTTGGGCCCGGGTGTAGTCGGCCACCAGCAGCACCACCTTGCCGCGCACGGCCGATCTGTCGAGCTGGTCCAGCGTGAGGCCCGTTCCGATCGCGACCACGTCGCCCTCGACCGTGGCGGCAGGGACCGAGCCGTACACGAACATCGCAGTATGCTGGAAGTCGCCGCTCACGGTCGCTACGCTGCCACGGATGGTCAGCTGGCTCGCCGTCGCGTCGAACTTGCGGCGCTCGATGGTGTAGCGCTGGAAGTAGGTCCCGTTCTCGCCGCCCGGTCTCAGGCCGAAGCGCCGGAATTCGTCGGCGACATACTGAGCGGTCTTGTTGAGTCCGTCGCTCGGGGTGTCGCGGCCCCCCATCGAGTCGTTGGCGATGATCCAGAGGCGGCGCTCGACGTCGGCGGCCGTGATGGTCGCGGCGGCGTCGCGGACGGGCCTGGGTTCCTGCTGCGCCGCGAGCGGCGACGCGATAAGGAGCAGTAGGGCGAACGACTTCGTCACGCGAGGACTCCCGGCTAGATGAACGAATAATGGGGGTGCAAGTAAACACCCCCCGGCCGGTCAACGGTACGGGTGCCCCCCGGATGATGTTTCAGTGTTGCATCGAGGGAGGAAGGTAGGAAGGGAAGAGGGTAGGAAGCCGATCCCGCTCGGGACCAGCTTCCTACCCTCTTC
>JANLXK010000318.1:0-14834 GCA_031365045.1 Gemmatimonadota bacterium
TCGGTGATCGCCCGGTTCGGCGACCGGGTGGACTTCATCGGCATCGACGTCGCCTTTGGCGAGACGGTCCCCGGGGTCCGGGCCTGGCTCGCGGAGCATCGACCGGGATTTCAGGTCCTCTACGACAGCGCGGCGACCGCCATCCGCGCGTACGACATCCAGGCCACTTCCTCGGTGATCATCATCGGTGCCGACGGCAAGGTCGCCTACACCGGGGTCGGGGGTGCGCAGGACCTGGCCGGCGCCCTGACCCGCCTGCTCGACGGCGATCCATCACAACATCGGAGTCCTTGAGATGAAGCAGCACTACACCCTCCTCGCCCTCCTTGCCGGCGCCGCCTGCAGCCCGCCGGTCGCACCGGCCGGACAGCCGCAGCCTGCCGCCTACATCGTCTCGGGCCCCGAAGAGGGGATGCGCGCACCCGTGTTCATGCTGCCGGGGGCCACCCGGGATGGTCCGCTGGCCGCACCGTTCGACCTCGCCCTGCAGCGGGGCCGGGTGACGGTGATCGCCTTCTACCCGAGGGATTTCACCAGCGGTTGCACCGCGGAATTCCAGACCTTCCGCGATCGTGGCGCCACTCTCTTCGGCGAAGGCGTGACGGTGGTCGGGATCAGCATCGACAGCGTCGAGAGCCACGTCCGATTCGCCCAGTCGATCGGGCACCCCTACGCCCTGCTCAGCGATGCCGATCTGCGGGTCGCGCGGCTCTACGGCTCGGCGGGCGACCAGGGCTCCGCGCGGCGGACGGTCTACGTCATCGGCAAGGATGGCAAGGTGGCCTACCGGAACCTCCGGTTCGGCGCCCTCGATCCCAAGGCGTACGAAGCGCTCCAGAACGCAGTTGCGGCGGCTCGGTAAGGCCTCGCCCGGCCCGTCAGCCGTTCCGTGGGACATCGTTCCGACCGCGCCTCCCTGACCTAGAGTCCCCGTGAATCGCACCTCCCGCCTCCTCGCACTCCTGGTCGTCGCGGCCACCACCCCGGTGGCCGCACAGATCGCCGCTCCGCTCAGGGTCAATTGGTTCCTGAAAGACCTGCGGACCGGGATGTGCGTTCAATTCCTCGTCTCCCCCGCCGCCGCCCAGGCGGAGATGCCGCAGCAGACGCCGGTGGCGATCGAATCGGTGGCAGATCGGTATCCCGTCCTCGCGCGGGTCGCTGCCGCCGAGTCGGCCTATGCCGGCTGGGTGCCAGCCCAGTACTGCTGGTTCTTGTACCGCTCGGCGGTGGTGGCGGGGAAGATCGTGGAGGTCGCTGGGGGCCGCCAACCGGTCATGGTGGGCTATTTCGCGCTGGAGGCACTGTCACTCCCCGACAGCGCCACCGCAGTGGCCGTGGGGCTCTTCACCAACTCGGGGACACTGGCTCGCATCGTCACCGAGGCCAGGCTGCAGATCGACAAGATCGATTTCACCATCGGGTTCATCCCCGAAGAGGAGAATTCCACGACCCGCTCCCGCTACGTGGCCGGCCACGGCCGTGCTACCGTCCAGTGGGATGGCGGACCAGGCGACCCCCGGCCCCCGCAAGCCTCCCAGATCCGGCTGGTGGGCTATACCAACACGCGCGGTCTCCGGGGTATCCACTCCGACTTGACCCCCGACTCCGTTTTCGTCGCGTCGGGGAATCTCAGTGTGGTCGGACGAGGCGCATTGAAGCGATTGCTCTCCGCCAGCCCCATCCGGCTGGTCACCCCCTACCTTCGGGGTGGCGATTCGGACTGGCAGCTCGGTCGGCAATGAAGGGCCGGGGGGAGAGGTAGGAGGAGACGGGGAGGAGACGTGGGAGGAGACGTAGGAGGAGACGTCGAAGGAGTCGTGGGGAGACGGGAGGAGATTGGGGCGGGGAGACGGCCCGCGACAACAACCTGGAACCGTCGCGAGCGCAGCGAGGGACCTAGCTTGGCGGGCTAGGTCCCTCGTCGCTTGCGCTTCCTTCGCTTCGCTCAGGACAGGCCTCGGGACGGCTCCGATCTTCGCCTAGCCCGACCTCCCGCCTCCTCCCGCCTCCTCCCATCTCCTCCCGCCTCCTCCCATCTCCTCCCGCCTCCTCCCATCTCCTCCCATCTCCTCCCGTCTCCTCCCGCCTCCTCCCGTCTCCTCCCGTCTCTTACCCAGTCTCACTTATCAACAGGGCAGGGGAGGGGTCCCACCGACCAGGATCGGTGACGGCCGATCGGGGCCGAAAATGTGGAAGAACGTCCCCAACCGACCGAAATGCATGCCAGTATGCATTCCGTATGAATATTCATCGCCCCAATGGTGACACTGTCGCATTGGTACTTTTCCACACGAATTGACGCTGTTTACTCTTTGTGAATACGTCACTTAGGAAATCGGCTGCACGTGGAAAAGATCCAGAGGCTGCAGTAGATTCGAGTAGAACGACTTACGGACCAGCTTTCGACAATTCCGCACAATCCACACGTGGATAACTCAGCCTCTCCACATGTGTGTGATAGCTCCCTCGACCGGTAACACTCTCCCGCCATCGGGACTTTCTGGAGGTGACTGTTGGTGAATCTGGGAGGGGTGCTCCACGCCCGACGGGTATGGACCGGGGATGCCCGATCGGGGGAGTCGATCTGGTGGGACAAAGGGGTGATCCAAGGGGTCGGGACGCGACTTCAGGTGGAGCGCGCCGCCCCCTCCTCCCTCCCCCGCCGAGTGTTGGGGGGCGCATTGGTCACCCCTGGGGTGGTCGATGGCCACACCCATTTCGGGATGTGGGCCCTCAACCGCCGTCGGGTCCACCTTGCTGGCTGCCGCACCCGGGCGGAGGCGGTGACGCGGGTGGCGGCGGGGGTCGATGAGGGAGGGTGGATCCTGGGCCAAGGGTGGGATGCGAATGGATGGCGCGAACGCCCCGAGCGGGGGGTGCTCGATGTGGTGCACCCCGGCCCCGTCTTCCTCGAGTCGCTCGACGTCCACGCCGCCTGGGTGAACAGCGCCGCCCTTCGGATCGCCGGCATCAGGCGGGAGACCCCCGATCCTTATGGAGGGATCATCGTCCGGGATGCTGCAGGGGAACCGACCGGGCTCCTCCTCGAGCGGGCGGTGGAGCTCATCCACCCCCATCTCCCGGTCCCCCCCAAGTCTCGGCTCCTCCACGCGATCCGCGAGGCCCAGACCCTCGCCCACCAGTTCGGGGTGACCGGGATCCACGACGTGGAGGGGATCGAAGCGCTCGAGGCGTTCGAGGCGCTCAAGGAGCAAGGAGAGCTCCGACTGCGAGTGCTCTTCCATCCCCCCGTGGCCAACCTGCCTCGGCTCATCGACGCGAAGTGGAAGTCGGGAGCGGGGGACGCCTGGATCACGAAGGGTGGGGTGAAGCTCTTTCTTGATGGGTCGCTTGGCAGCAGGACCGCCTGGATGCTCCAGCCCTTCGAAGGGACCAGCGACCGGGGAATGCCGATCACCCCGCTCGCGACCGCCCGGGAGGCGATCCAGGCCGCCGCCGCAGCGGGGATCTCTGCTACGGTCCACGCCATCGGCGACGCCGCGGTGCGGCGGTCGCTCGACCTGCTCGAGGAGGCGCCGCGGGTGGGGCTCCCCCACCGGATCGAACACTTCCAGACCGTCCACGCCGACGACCTGGCCCGGGCCGGGAAGGCGGGGATCCCGGTCTCGATGCAGCCGGCCCACCTCCTTACCGACATCCCCCTCGTCGACCGCCACCTCGGCGTGCGCGGCTTCGGGACCTTCAACTTCAAGTCGATCGCCGCCGCGGGGAACACTATCGTCTTCGGCAGCGACGTCCCGGTGGCCTCGCTCGATCCGCGGGAAGGGATCCGGGCCGCCCTCGATCGCGACGCCGCCGATGGGAGCGTCCGGGGGTGGCGGCGGAACGAGCGGATCACGCTCGGCCACGCCCTTACCGCCTACACCCGTGCGCCGGCCTACGCTGGTGGCGTACTCCACCGCCGCGGCACCCTCGCACCCGGTATGGACGCCGACCTGGTGGCGTGGGAGGGGACCGAGGCGGCCGAGGCGGCGGGTGAAGGCGCTGGCGCCGCCTTCGCCGCGGGCCGGTGTGTGTTGACCGTCGTGGCGGGAGAGATCGTGCACGGCGAATAGGAATTCGCCGACGGAAAGCGATGCGAGAGAACCCCGGAACCCCGGACGCTCGCGGGCCGCTCTTGGATCACAGGACTGAAGGCATTGTGTGGTCTCAGCGATGAGCTCCTTGCCGAGTCCGAATAGTGATCCTCCGGGGTTCCCTCGCATCCACTTGCCTTTTCATTGCCGCGGCCGCCTTACCCCATTGCGGCTTGACCCCCTAACTTCCGATATGCCCCGCCTCTCTATCCGCCGTACCAAGATCGTCGCCACCCTCGGTCCCGCCTGGTCCACTCCGGAGAGGATGCATCTCCTCCTCGATGCGGGGGTCAACGTCGTCCGGATCAATGCCTCGCACGGCACTGAGGCGATCCGCGAAGGGTGGATCGCGACGCTCCGTGCCGTGCTCGCGACCCGGAAGGACCCGGTCGCCATCCTCCTCGACCTCCAGGGCCCTCGCATCCGCGTCGGTGACCTTCCCCAGCCCCTCACCCTCGTGGCCGGCGAGAAGTACACCTTCGCCCCCGAGGACTCTGCCAAGGGGGGGGAGATCCCCACGACCTACGACGATCTCTCCAAGGACGTAAAGGTCGGGAGCACCCTGCTGCTCGACGACGGGCTCCTCTCCACCGAGGTCCGTGCCATCAAGGGGGATCGGGTAGAGGTCCAGGTCATCTACGGCGGCACCCTCAAGAGCCACAAGGGGATGAATCTCCCCGGTGTGCAGGTGAGCGCCCCGGCCCTGACCGAGAAGGACCGGGAGGATGCGGCGATGGGGGCCCGCCTCGGGCTCGACTACGTCGCACTCTCCTTCGTCCGACGCGCCGAGGACCTCGACGAACTCCGCACTCTCCTCCCCAAGACCACCAAGCTCATCGCCAAGATCGAGAAGGACACCGCGATCGACAATCTCGACTCGATCATCGACGCCTCCGACGGCATCATGGTGGCCCGTGGCGACCTGGGCGTCGAGCTCCCCTTCGAGGAGGTGCCGCTGGTGCAGAAGCGGCTCATCCGCGCCGCCAACCGGAAGGGGAAGCCGGTCATCACCGCGACCCAGATGCTCGAGTCGATGATCCACGCCCCGCGTCCCACTCGCGCCGAGGCCTCGGATGTGGCCAACGCCATCCTCGATGGCACCGACGCCGTGATGCTCTCGGCCGAGACGGCGGTGGGGGAGCACGCACTGGAGGCGGTGCAGGCGATGGACCGGATCGCGCGCGAGATCGAGCGGGCGGCGCCGGGGAAGCGGAGCCCGGCGTTCGACGCCGCCGTTGGCCGCCGCAGCAGCATCGGGGGGGACGCCGGGCCGAGCGTCGGCCGTCCGGAGGACGCCATCGGTGTCGCCACCGTGGCGGCGGCGGAGATCCTCAAGACCCCGTTGATCGTCACCTTCACGTCCAGCGGCTCGACCGCCCGGAAGGTGGCGGCGTACCGGCCGGGGCAGCCGATCCTGGGGCTCACCCCCGAACCGCACACGTACCGTCAATTGGCGCTGGTCTGGGGCGTGGTGCCGGCGCTCGCCGATCACCACCCCAACTACGACGACATGCTGGCCTTCGCGCGCCAGCACATCCTCGACCGTCAGCTCGCCGAGAAGGGGGACCGGGTGGTAGTGACCGCCGGCGTGCCGTTCGACGTGCCGGGGACGACGAACCTGCTGAAGGTGGAGGAGGTGTGAGGACAGAGTGCGAGGTGCGATGTGCAAAGTGCGGGGTGTTGGGATGCCGATACCCCGATCGATCGGGGCGCTGTCGCACCTCGCACCTCGCACTTCGCACTCTTGGGCATGAAACTCACGCTTCTGGGCACGGGCACCTCCTTCGGCGTCCCCGTCGTCGGCTGTCCCTGTGCGGTGTGTGCGTCGACCGACCCGCGCGACAAGCGCTCCCGCTGTGCGGCGCTGATCCAGCAGGGCGGGCGCACCCTCCTGATCGACACGCCGCCGGAGCTTCGCCTTCAGCTGCTGGCCGCCCAGGTGACCTCGGTGGACGCGGTGCTCTATACCCACGAGCACGCCGACCATGTGGCGGGGATCGACGACCTCCGGGTCTTCTCCGACCGCGAGAAGCGGGAGGTGCCCCTGTATGGCTCCGTCGCCACGGTCGGGTCGCTCCGCACTTCCCACCGCTACATCTTCGACGATGACGTCGCGGTCATGGCGGGGACCAGCAAGCCGCGGCTCTCGCTGCACCCGCTCGACCAAGGTACAACGACGGAAGTGGGCGGATTCGAGGTCCTGCCGCTGGCCTTTCCCCACGGCGCAGGAGAAGTGTTCGGCTACCGCCTCGGGCCTGTCGCCTATCTGACCGACGTAAAATCGGTGCCGGCGGCCGCGCGCGACCACCTGCGCGGCCTCAAGCTCCTGGTGCTGAACGCCCTCTGGTGGCGGCCGCATCCCACGCACCTTTCCATCGATGAGGCGATCGCGGTGGCCCAGGACCTCGGCGCCGAGCGCACCCTGTTGACCCACCTGACCCACGAGACCGGGCACGCCGAACTCGCCGCCAAGTTGCCGCGCGGCATCGAGCCGGGGTACGACGGCCTCACCGTGGAGATCCGATGACGCTCCGCCTGCAGTACGGCCGGATGTTCCAGGACCGCCTCGACGGGGCGCACGGCATCCCGCGCACGCGCCTCGCCGCGCTGGAGAAGCGGTTCCCCGCGGTGCTGGCGGAGGTCGTCTCGCGCCGGGCCGCCGGTGAATACGGCTTCCTCAAGCTCGGCACCCTCACCGAAGAGGCGAAGCAGATCACCCGCTTCGCCGAAGGATTGGGGCAGGCGTACGACCACGTCCTCGTGCTCGGCATCGGAGGCTCGGCGCTCGGCACCCGCGCGCTCCTCTCGGCCCTCCGGGCACCGGCCTGGAACGAGCTCGACGACGAGGGGCGCGATTTCTTCCCCCGCCTCACCATCCTCGACAACGTCGACCCGTCGAGCGTGGCGGCGGCGCTCAAGCGGATCGACCCGCGGCGCGTGCTGGTGAACGTGATCAGCAAGTCGGGGGGGACCGCCGAGACGATGGCGCAGTACCTCATCGTACGGGCGTGGCTGGAGGAGGCGCTGGGCGACAAGGCATACCGGCACATCGTCTTTACCACCGATCCGGCCAAGGGGGCGCTCCGCGCGCTGGCGCAGAAGGAAGGGATCGCGACCCTCGACGTGCCGAGCGACGTGGGCGGCCGCTTCAGCGTCCTCTCGGCCGTTGGACTCCTCCCCGCGGCGTTGGTGGGGATCGATATCGCCGCACTCCTCGCCGGCGCGCGGCGGGCGGTCGAGCGCGCGGAAGAGCCGTCGTTGCTCAAGAATCCCGCCGCGCTCTGGTCGGCGCTGCAGTGGGCGGCCGACGCTGATCATGGCGCGCGTATCCACGTCCTGATGCCGTACAGCGACCGGTTGAAGGACCTGGCCGACTGGTATCGCCAGCTCTGGGCCGAGAGCCTGGGCAAGGCGAAAGGGAGGGACGGGAAGGAGCGGTTCGCGGGGCCGACACCGCTCGGCTCGGTCGGCGCCACCGATCAGCACAGTCAGGTGCAGCTCTTCATGGAAGGGCCGTTCGACAAGACCATCACCTTCGTGGCGGTGGACGACCACGGCGCCGAGGTGGCCATCCCGTCGCGCGCGGACCTGCCGCCGGATCTCGCGTACCTGCAGGGGAAGACCCTCGGCCAACTGCTGAACGCAGAGTTCGAGGCGACCGCCTCGGCGCTGGCGCAGCGGGGAAGAATGAGCAGCGTGCTCAGGCTCCCGGCGGTGACGCCGGAGTCGATGGGGGAGCTGCTGATGTTCTTCCAGGTCGCCACCGGATTCGCCGGCGTCTGGTATGGGGTGGATCCCTTCGACCAGCCGGGGGTCGAGCTCGGCAAGGTGCTGACGTACGGGGCGATGGGGCGGCCGGGGTTCGAGGGGAACGTGGCGCCGCCGCCCCCAGCGGGGGACGACGTGTGACAGAGATCCTATCCGAGGCATCTCCTTGATCGCAGTTTAGCCAACAGCCAACAGCCGACAGCCGACAGCTCCGCATCCCCAACCCCAGAGTCCCTGTGTCTCGACGCCTCTCACTCCTCGCTCTCGTTCTCTTCATCCCCGCGGTGCTCCACGCGCAGGGAGTCCTCACTCCCGGCCGCATCACGCCAGGGACCATCGCGACCGCCGACCCGACCAACGAGGAAGGCCAGCACTACAACGACTGGCGGGTGTCGCTCAAGTCACGGCACCGGTACCGGGTGACGATGCGCTCGCGCGCCTTCGACTCCTTCCTGGCTGTCGGACGGGGACTGGGGGCGGGGTTCGCGAGCGCGGTGACCGACGATGACGGCGGCGGCAACAACGACGCAAGCCTCGTCTTCACCCCCGCGACCGACGCCGACTACACCGTCCGCGCCCGCCCGTTGAACGGCAGCGAGCGAGGCGCCTACACACTTGCCGTGACCGACGAGGGAGAGGTGCAACCCCTGCGCGCCCAGGCGATCATGACCGGTCAGGCGGTGAGCGGGATGCTCGACAGCAAGGATGCCACCACCGACGATGGGAAGCCGGTGGATCACTACCGCTTCACCGCGCGTGCCGACCGTCGCTACGTCGTGACGATGCTGGCCCAGAGCTTCGATGCCTACCTCGAGATGGGGAGCGGCGCCGGGGGTGCCTTCACCAAGGAGCGGAGCGACGACGACGGCGGAGGCGGGAACAACGCGCGCCTCGACTGGGTCGCGCGCGCCAACGGTGAGGTCTGGATCCTGGCCCGGAGCTTCAGCAGCGACACCGGCCGCTACACCCTTCTGCTGGAGGACATGGGCGACGCGCCCCCGCCGGCCCCGGCGATCGTCCTCTCCCGCGGCAAGCCGGTCGACGGAGCGCTCGAGGAGACGGACGAGCAGTCCGAGAAGGGCCGCTACGATCTCTACTACCTCGACGCGCAGGCCGGTGAGGTCGTGGTGATCCGGATGGACGCCGACGGCTTCGACCCCGTCGTGGCGATCGGCAGAGGAGAGGGCGGCGACTGGCATGAGCTCGACACCGACGACGACGGTGGGCTCGGCACCAACGCCCATCTTGAATACCGGATCCCGGAGACCGGTCGCTACCAGATCCGGGCCCGGGGCATCGGGCGGGACAACACAGGGGCGTACACGATCCGGGTGGAGTGAACAGGCGCGTCAGGAGCGGAAGGCGCTCAAGAGGGGGCTAACTCCTCCGAGGCGCCTTTCGTGTCTCGCGCGCCTTGAGCGCCTCACCTTCGCGCGGTATTTTCGGGGCTGGGGAACTCACGAGGAAATGCGATGTCCGACCATATCCAGCAGGTCGTGGCGCACTTCGGCGGCGCCGTCAAGGTGGCCGGCAACAAGGTCACCGTGTCCGACCCGGCCACGCTCCGCTCCGAGGCGACCGACCGGCTCGCCTGGGACGCGGTCTTCGGCGACGACGAGACCCGTGATGCGGCTCGCTGGCTGCTCTGGGAGCTGGGGCAGGCGATGGGATGCCGTCCCGCCTCGATCCAGGGGCTCTACCTGGCCCGCGGCCGGGGCGAATGCGGCGGCTTTACGGTCCCCGCGATCAACATCCGGATGATGGCCTACGATTCGGCGCGCGCCGTCCTCCGCGCCGCGATCGCCGGAAAGGCGGGGGCGATCCTCCTCGAGATCGCCCGGTCGGAGATCGCCTACACCGAGCAGCGTCCCGGCGAGTACGTCGCCGTGATGACCGCCGCCGCGCTCCGCGAAGGGTACGACCTCCCCCTCTTCATTCAGGGGGACCACTGCCAGGTCAACGCCAAGAAGTACCAGGCCGACGCCGAGGCCGAGGTGGGTGAGGTGAAGAAACTCATCGGCGAGGAAGTGGCCGCCGGCTTCTACAATATCGATGTCGACACCTCGACCCTGGTCGATCTCTCCCACGCGACGCTCACCGAGCAGCAGCGGCTCAACTTCGAGCGCGCCGCCGAGATCACCAAGTTCATCCGCGAGCGCGAACCCAGGGGGGTCACCGTCTCGGTGGGGGCCGAGATCGGCGAGGTGGGCCACAAGAATTCGACGGTCGAGGAGCTGCACGCCTTCATGGGAGGCTACAACGCGACCATCGCGAAGCTCGGTGTGAAGGAGGGGATCAGCAAGATCTCGGTCCAGACCGGCACGAGCCACGGTGGGGTGGTGCTCCCGAACGGCAAGATCGCCGACGTGAAGATCGACTTGGTGGCGCTCGAGGCGCTTTCAAAGTCCGCTAAAGCGGACTACAGCATGGCCGGCGCGGTGCAGCACGGGGCCAGTACCCTCCCGGCCGATGCGTTCGGGAACTTCCCCCGGATCGAGACCTGCGAGATCCACCTCGCGACTAATTTCCAGAGCCTCATCTTCGACCATCCGAAGCTTCCGGCCGAACTGCGGACCCGGATGTACCGGTGGCTCGACGAGAACGCCCAGTCCGAGAAAAAGGCGGGCGATACCGACGAGCAGTTCTATTACAAGGCCCGCAAGAAGGCGATTGGGCCGTTCAAGAAGGAATGCTGGGGCCTCCCGGCCGACATCCGCGCGGCGATCGGTGGCGACCTGCAGAAGACGTTCACGTTCCTGTTCGACCAGCTCAAGGTGAACGGCACCGCCGACCTCGTGCGGAAGTCCGTCCACGCCCCCGTCCAGCACCACACCGCGCTCTCCGCGGTCGGCGCCCTGGCGGAGGATGACCCCGATGCGGGGGAGTGACCCGATGGCCCGTTACGACGACGACGCTCCGAGCGGCAGCGCGCTCCCCTGGTTCCTCTTCGGCCTCGGCCTCGGCGCTGCCATGGGGCTCCTCTTCGCGCCCCAGAGCGGGGCCGATACCCGACGCGCGATCGGCAAGAAGGTGCGGAAGCTCAAGCACCTGGCGGAGGACAAGCTCGAGGACGCGATGGACACGGCAGGGAAGAAGGGCCGCCAGTTGCGTGAGGCGCTGGCCGAGGCTGCCGACGATGGCGAGGAGGATGAGGAGGAGGAGTTGGAGCCGCGTCCGAGCCGGGCGCGCGAAGAGCTGGAACGCCGGCTCGCCGCCGCGCGCGCACGCCGTCGCGGGGCTCCCGCGCCGGTCGGCTCCGACGCGGATCACGAGGAGCCGGGCGCCTGAGTCCGCTGAAGGCCGCCGAAGGGTGGCATCGCTCCCTCTCCGGCTTCGCCCTGCGCTCGCTGATCGCTGCGAGTGACGTGAATGTGCCGTTCCTGGCCAGCGCGCTGACCTTTGATGCGCTGCTGGCCGGTGTGCCTTTCGTGCTCCTGATCCTCGTGGGGATCTCCTCGCTGGTGCAGGCGCCCGGCGCCGCGCCGGCCGACTTGGGGCCGCTCCTGGAGCGGTTCCTCCCGCCGTCGGCCACCGGCAGTGCCGGTGACCTCACCTTGGTGGCCCAGCAGTTCCTCCGCACCATCACGGCGAACCGCGGTTCGATCTCGATCGTTGCGACCCTCCTCTTCGTCTGGTTCAGCACCAGGCTTTTCGGCTCCCTGCGCACCGCGCTCAACCGCATCTACCACCTGGCCGCCCCGGCCCAGCGGGACCGGCATTTCCTGGTGCGGATGCTGCTCAACAAGGTGTGGGACATCGTGATGGTCGGGATGGTCTTGTTGCTCTTCCTGGCCAACATCCTGGTGAGCGCGGCATTCACCGCCGCCGAAGCCTGGAGCACCGAACGCCTGCCCGGGGCCGCGGCCTCGGTGAGTTACGCCGGCCGGCTGCTCAACGTCGGGCTCGGGTTCCTGTTCGCGTTCACCGTCTTTGCGACGGTATATCGCTATGGCAGCTCGCGGCCGGTGCAGTGGCGCATCGCCATGGTCGCCGCGAGCTTCACGGGGCTCGGCGTGGAACTCGCCAAGCGGCTCTTCGGCCTCTATCTCGCCACGACCTCGGGCGTCCACGGCATCTCGGCGTGGGGGAATTTCCAGACCGTCGTGTTCCTGGTGCTCTGGGCCTACTATTCCTCGCTCGTCTTCCTGCTGGGGGGCGTCGTCGCCGAAGTCTGGGCCGAGCGAGCCGCGCTGCTGGAAGGCGGGACCGTTAAAGAGGCCCTCGTGTAGCCATCCGCACCACCTCTACCTCTTGAGCTCCATGCGCCGTCTCGTCCTTGCCCTCCTCATCGTTGCCGCCTCAGCGCCCCAGCGCCTGGGCGCCCAAGCGTT
The DNA here is from genome assembly GCA_031365045.1 of Gemmatimonadota bacterium. Taxonomy (GTDB): domain Bacteria; phylum Gemmatimonadota; class Gemmatimonadetes; order Gemmatimonadales; family GWC2-71-9; genus CAMLHU01. Next base: position 12,200 of record JANLXK010000318.1, read on the forward strand.
CGACTGGTACCGCTATGCGCCGTACAATGCCGCGGTGCCCCGTCCGGACTCGCTCCTCGGGCACCCGCTCGGTACGCGCCAGACGATGTTCTTCGAGCAGCAGGGAGTGCTCGACCGGCTCATCGCGGCGGCCCCCGACCGGGTCCGCACCGAGGTGATCGGGACGACGGCCGAGGGGAAGGTGATGCGGCTTCTGATCATCTCGAGCCCCGAGCACATCCGGCGGCTCGACCAGATCCGCGCCGACCTCGACAAGCTGGCCGATCCGCGCACCACCTCCGCCGCCGAGGCGCGGGCCATGGCGGCGCGGACGCCGGCCGTGGTGCTGCTCACGCACTCCATCCACGGCAACGAGCCCGCCGGCTTTGAGTCGGCGATGATGACCGCCTACCAGCTGTTGGCGAGCGACAACCCCGAGATCCGCGCCATCCTCAAGGATGTCGTGGTGCTCATCAATCCGTCGCAGAATCCGGACGGGCACGAGCGCTACGCCGCCTGGTCCAATTCGGTCGCGGTCGGGAGCGACGACCCCGCCGCGCTCGAATCGCGCGAGCCGTGGAGCATCCAGGGTCGGTTCAATCACTACCGCTTTGATATGAACCGTGACGTTCTGGCGCTCTCGCAGGCCGAGACGCGGGCGCTCGCGGGGGTGATCCTCCATTGGCATCCACAGGTGAGCGCCGACCTCCACAGCACCACCGCGCAGTACTTCTTCCCGCCCGCCGCCGCACCTCTCAACGGGAACCTGCCGGCGACCACACCCAAGTGGCTGGAGCGGATCGGCCGCGGGAACGCCGGGGCGTTCGACCGGTACGGCTGGAGTTATTACGTGCGCGACGTCTTCGACCTGTATTACGCCGGCTACTGGGACAGCTGGCCGTCGCTCAATGGCGCCATCGGGATGACCTTCGAGACCGACGGCGGTCCCGAGCTCCGGATCCGCAAGGATGACGGGTCGATCACCACCTTCGCCGACGGCATCGCGCACCACCACGTCGCGGCCATGGCGACGCTCGTCACCGCGGCCGCCGGGCACGAAGAGATGCTCCGCGACTACTACGATTTCCGCGCCAGCGGGATGGCCGACGCCGCGGGGCGCCCGTTCCGTCGGGTGGTCTTCACCCCGGGCGACGATCCGGCGCGGGCGCGCCAGCTCGCCACGTTGCTTGGGCGGCACGGGATCGAGGTCACGGAACTCACCCAGCCGCTCACGAGCCTCAAGGCGCACGGCTACGCCGGCGCCGGCGCGGTCGAACGCCGCACCTTCCCGGCCGGGAGCTACGTGGTCGACCTGGCCCAACCGCAGGCGCGGCTCGCGACCGCGATCCTCGAGCCGAAGAGCCGCCTCGATTCCGCCTTCGCCCAGGCCCAGCTCGATCGGTGGCGCCGGAACCAGCGTCGCGGTCCCGAAGCCTCGACCGAGGGGTACGAGTTCTATGACGTGACGGCGTGGTCGCTCCCATTTGCGTTCAACGTCGAGGCGTACTGGACCGAGGACACCCCTGGGCTCACGGGGCGCCCCGCCGCCTCGTCACCCGCCCCAAGGGGCGGGGCCGCGGCGCACGCCCGTTCGGCGTACGTCTTCGCCAATGCCGGCGAGAACGCCGCCCGACTCGCGATGCGCCTGATGGGCGAAGGGTTCCGGGTCGGCGCGGCCTCACGCCCGCTGGTGGCCGACGGCGTGACCTTCCCCGAAGGGACCTTCGTGGTCCGGGTGGCCCGGAACCCGGACTCGCTCCACGCCCGCATCGACGTCCTCGCCAAGGAGCTCGGCGTGAGCGTGACCGGCGCGCAGTCGGGCTTCCCGGAGAGCGGCCAGACCGGGGTCGGCAGCGAAGCGGTCTTCCCGCTCCACGCCCCCAAGGTCCTCATCGCCGCCGGCGATGGTGTCGGGCAGACCAGTTTCGGTGATGCCTGGTTCTACCTCGAGCGGGAGCTCGGGCTGACGGTCACGCCGGTCGACCTCGCCGCCCTCGGCCGTATCGCACTGAGCGACTACAACATCCTCATCATCCCCGACGGCGGCGCCGGCACCATGTGGCGCCAGCTGGGCGAGGGCGGGGCCACCAAGCTCAAGGCCTGGGTCCAGGACGGCGGGTTGGTGGTCGCGTGGGGTTCGGCGGTGGGACTGCTGGCGCGGAAGGAACTCGAGCTCACCACCATCGCCACGGTGGACAGCGCGGGCGCCAAAGACACCGCGATGGTGGCGCCCCGCCCGGCACCGCCGCTCGTGAGCCCCAACGCCCCGCAGGGGACCAAGCCCGACCAGATCCCCGGCGCGATCTTCCGCGCCACGCTCGACCGGTCGCATTGGCTCGCGTGGGGGTACGGCCGCGATGACCTCCCGGTGCTGCTCACGACCAGCGAACTCCTCAAGCCGTCGAGCAAGGGAGACAATCCCGCCGCCTTCACCGGCACGGGGCTCCTGATCGCCGGGTTCGCCTTCCCGAATACCGAGCGCTTCGTCCAGGGGTCGGTCTACGCGGCGGTCGAGAACTCGGGGCAGGGGAAGGTCGTGCTCTTCGCCGACGACCCCCTCTTCCGCGGCTTCTGGCGCGGGCCGGCACGCCTCGTCTCCAACGCACTGCTGTACGGTACTGGCAGGTGAGGAGTAAGGGGTAAGGGGTGAGGGGGC
>JANLXK010000336.1:0-3659 GCA_031365045.1 Gemmatimonadota bacterium
ACCCCCGGTCGCGGGAGCGCTGAAAGCGCCCCCCTGCGACAGGAAGAGGATGCGCGATCCGTCGGGAGACCAGCGCGGCTGATCCTCGGAATCGGTCGAGTCGTCGGTGACCCGGATGGTGCGTCCGCCGGCGGTCTGGCGGACGTAGATCCGCGTCCCTCCGGACGTCCCTCCGGCGTAGGCCACGCTCTTCCCATCCGGCGACACCTGCGGCTGCACTTCGAGCCCCGGATCGGAGGTCACTTGGGTCGTGTGGCCGATCACGAGGGGGGGAAGCGGGCGCCGGCCGGCGAAGAATCCCAGGGTGAACACCAGCACACCAACCAGGAGCGCCGCGCCGACGAGACGGAGCCGGTCCTGCGACCGCATCGCGCGCCGGGCCGTGCCGGTCCGGTGACTCACGGCCCCGGTGGTCTGCCCGTTCAGCATCGACGCGAACTCGGCGGTGCTGGTGAAGCGATCGGCGGGGAGCTTCTCGAGCGCCGTGAGGACGGCGTCCTCGACGTTGGCCGGGATGGTGTGGCGCTGCGCCGTGAGCGGGCGGGGCGACTCGGTCATCACCTTGGCGACGATCGCCTGCGCGGTGGGGCCGGTGAAGGGGGGCTCCCCGACCAGCATCTCGTAGGTCACGCAGCCGAGGGCGTAGATGTCGCTCCGGGCGGTGATCTCGCGCTCCCCCATCGCCTGCTCGGGGCTCATGTAGTGCGGGGTACCGAGGCTCATCCCGGTCTCGGTCATCCGGGTGCTGCCGGCCTTGTGGGCCGCGAGCGCGATGCCGAAGTCCGCCACCAGCGCCCGGCCATCATGGAGGAGGATGTTCTCCGGCTTGATGTCGCGGTGGATGACGCCGTGGCGGTGGGCGTAGTCGAGGGCACTCGCGACCTCGCTGGCGATGCTCACCGCGTCGGTGATGGGGAGCTGCTTCTCGCGGGCCAATCGCTGCCGCAACGATTCCCCATCGATGTACGGCATGACGTAGTAGAGCGCCCCTTCGGCATCTCCCGAATCGATCAGGCCGAGGATGTGAGGGTGCTGGAGATTGGCCGTGGTCTTGATCTCGGCCAGGAACCGGTCGGCGCCGATCACCGCCGCGAGCTCCGGGCGGAGGACCTTGATCGCCACGTAGCGGTCATGCTTGAGGTCGTGGGCGAGGTAGACGGTCGCCATGCCACCGGCGCCCAGCTCCCGTTCGACCCGGTAGCGAGCGGCGAGGTTCGCCTTGAGGCGATCGATCTGGGTCTGGTCCATTCAGTGTGTTCCCGAGAGCAGTTGCTGGAAGGCGGGGTCGTTGCGGATGCGATCCCAGACCGGCTCCACCCGGAGGAGAGCGGGGGTCACATACCCGCGTCCGTTCATGGCACGCCGCAATTGCTCCACCGCCGGGCCGGCCTGACCCAGCACGGCGTACACGCGGGCAAGGGCGTGGACGTTGTCGTAGCCGAAATAGTCGTCCCGCTCCGGCGGGAGGAGGGCCACGGCGCGCTTGGCGGCGCGGATCGCCTGATCGCCGCGGCCGAGTCGGGCATAGACCCACCCGAGCCGGGCCTGGAAGCCGTAGTCGTCGGGCATCCGCGCCACCAGCTGCTCGAGCACCGCGCGGGCGGAGTCATACAGGATGCGTGCGCGGACCGAGTCACCGCGATAGCCGGATATCTCTCCCCGAAGGGTATAGCTCACCCAGGGTTCGGCCCCCCGCTCGGGAAGGAGGCCGTTGAGGAAGGCTCTGGCCAGGGAGTCGTCACTGGCGATGAGCCACCCGACCGGGCGGAAGGTCCCCCCCGCGAGTGCGGTGACGGGCACCCGGGTGAGCGCCTGCCGAAGGAGCCGGTGGGCCCCCGCCGTGTCGCCGCTCTGGGAGACCATCCCCATCATCCAGAAGTAGTAGGAGTCGGGCTGGTCGGGGGCGATGATGATGGCGCGCCGGAAGAGTTCGAACGCCTGGTCGTACCGATGCATGATCGAGTAGGTCTCGCCCAGTTGCGAGAGCGCCTGCGCCGAACCGGGGTCGAGGTCGCGTGAGCGGCCGATGTGCACCAGCGCTTCCTCCCACTTTCCCTGTCGGCGCTCCACGAAGCCGATGGAGGAGAGGAGGTCGGCGCTGTTGGGTTGTGACCGCTGCACGATGGCGAACTCGGCCAGCGCCTTGGCGTACTCCCGCTTCCGGTACCAGACATTCCCCATCGCGCGGTGCGCTTCGGGGAGGTCGGGCTGGAGCTGGAGCGCCATCTCGGCCGCCGCCTGCGCCTGGGCGAGGGTCTCGTCGGTGTGGCGGATGTAGAGCCAGTGCGCGAGGCCCAGCATCTCGGCCAGCCGTCCCCACGCCAGGGCGAACTTCGGGTCGAGCGCCACCGCCCGCTGGAGCATCGGGATCGCCGCCTCGAAGTTCCCGGCGCCAAGGCCGCGGTTGGCGAAGTCCACCGCGCGGAGATAGAGGTCGTACGCTTCCGCGTTCTCTGTGGGGCGGCGCGCCAGATTCTCCTTTTCCGGATCGTCGAGCGCCACCTGCAGCGCTCCCGCCACCTGGGTCGCGACGTCGGAATAGACCTGGAAGACGCTGGTGAGCACGGCGTCGTAGCCGTGGGCCCAGACGCTGCTGGTGTCCGAGACCCGGATCAGTTCGGGGCTCACCCGCACCTTGGCCCCGGTGGGGGAGTCCTCGAACTGCACCGTGCCGGTCAGGACATAGCCCACGCCGAGCTCCTGCCCGATCTCGGTGATGCTCTTGGGCGTGCCCCGGTAGCGCGCGGCGGTGGCGCGCGGGATCACTGAGAGCCCGCCGATCCCGGTGAGCCCGGTGGTGATCGCTTCGGTGACCCCGTTGGCGAAATACTGGCGGCTCGAGTCCCCCAGGTTCTCGAACGGGAGCACCACGATCCGCCGGGCGGTATCGGCCGAGCCGCGGCCTCCGCGGGGACGCATCACGCCCCACGCTGCACCCAATGCGACGAGGATGCCGAGCACCAGGTACCCGGCGCGCTGCCAGCGGCGCGGAGCGTGGGCGACCGGTGCCTGGGCGCTCGTCGCCGGGATCGCTGAGGTCGGTGGCATCCCACCGCTCGGCGTCACCAGGGTGTCGAGCTGGCGCATCAGCTCCTCGGCGCTCTGCCACCGGTCGGCGGGGCGCTTTTCCAGGCATTTCATCACCACCGCCGCGAGGGCGGGGGGACAGGCGGTGCGGCGCTGGCTCACCGGCTCGGGCGCCTGGGTGACGTGGGCGGCGAGCACCTGCTGGGCGGTCATTCCGGTGAAGGGAGGACGCCCGGTGAGAAGTTCGTAGGCCATCACGCCGAGGGCGTAGATGTCCACCCGGTGGTCGATGTTCTCCTCGGCGGCGGCCTGCTCGGGGGCCATGTAGGCGGGGGTGCCGAGGGCCACGCCGATGGTCGTGATGCTCTGGCGGCCGGTCGCTTCGCTCACCGCCTTGGCGACGCCAAAATCCATCACCAGGGCGTGCCGCCCCGTGATCATCACGTTGTCGGGCTTGATGTCGCGGTGCACCACGCCGCGGGCGTGGGCGTAGGCGAGGGCATCGGCCACCTCCTCCAGGATCCGCACCACGTCGTGGACCGGGAGCTCGCCGCCGCCCAGCTTGTCGCGCAGGGAGGTCCCCTCGACGAAGGGCATCACGTAGTAGAGGAACCCGTCGGCTTCCCCCGAGT
>JANLXK010000345.1:0-1573 GCA_031365045.1 Gemmatimonadota bacterium
GCCCCCGGCCTGGCCCTCACGGCCGTGGTGCTCGCGGCCAACCGACTCGGCGACGCCCTGCGCGACGCCTTCGATCCCCGGACCCGATGACCCTGCTCGACGTGCACGACCTCCGGGTCGCCTTCCCCGGCGCTGATGCCCCCGTCCATCCCGTGGACGGCGTCACTTTCCACGTCGATCGCGGGGAGACGCTCGCGCTCGTCGGAGAATCAGGGTGCGGCAAGTCGCTCACCGCGCTGGCGCTCCTGCAACTGGTGCCGCGCCCCGGAGTCGTGGCCGGTGGAAGCGTGCAGCTGGGTGGGCTCGAACTGACTTCACTCAAGGGCGAAGCGCTGCGCGCCGTACGCGGCCGGCGGATCGGGATGGTATTCCAGGACCCGCTGACGTCGTTGAACCCGGTCCTGACCGTGGGAGATCAGGTGGCCGAGGGCATCGTCGCGCACGGGATGGCGACGAAGGCTGGCGCGGCCAAGCGCGCCATCGAACTCCTGAAGGAGGTCGGCGTGGCGGACGCGGAGGGGCGCGCGAACGCCTATCCGCATCAGCTGAGTGGCGGGATGCGCCAGCGGGTGGGGATCGCCATTGCGCTCGCCGCCGAGCCCGAGGTCCTCATCGCCGACGAGCCGACCACGGCGCTCGATGTGACCGTGCAGGCCCAGATCCTCGAACTGATCGACCGGCTCCGCCAGGACCGGGGGATGGCGGTGCTCCTCATCACCCATGACCTCGGCGTGGTCGCCGGCCGTGCCGACCGGGTGGCGGTGATGTACGCGGGGCAGATCGTGGAAGAGGCCCGTACCGCCGATCTCTTCGCGACCCCGTCGCATCCGTACACCCGAGGGCTCCTCGCCTCGGTGCCCCGCATCAGCGGCGCGCTGAAGCGGCTCTCGCCGATCCCCGGTACCGTGCCCCCTCCGGCACAGTGGCCCCCCGCCTGCCGATTCGAACCCCGCTGCGGTGAGCGCTTTGCCCGCTGCGCGCAGGAGCGTCCGCCCCTCCTCGGCGCCGGCACCGACCATACCTCCCGCTGTTGGTTACTGGACGGTGGCCGATGACTCCCACGACCCATGACTCACGACCCACGACCCTCCTGGCAGTCGACGATCTCGTGAAGCACTACGAGTCGCGCGGGCTCTTCAGTGGAAAGAAGCCGCCGGTGCGCGCCGTGGACGGGCTCTCCTTCACTGTCGGTCGGGGAGAGACCCTCGCCCTGGTCGGCGAATCGGGGTGCGGCAAGACGACCGTGGGGCGGACCCTGCTGCGTCTGCTGGCACCGACCGCAGGCCGCGCCACGTTCGACGGCACCGATCTCTTCGCCCTGCAGGGCAACGCGCTCCGTGCGATGCGCCGGCGGATGCAGATCGTCTTCCAGGATCCCTACAGCTCGCTCGACCCGCGGATGACGATCGCCGCCTCAGTGGCCGAGGGGATCGAGATCCACCGACTGGCCAGGGGCGCGGCGGTCCGCACGCGAGTGGAGGCGCTCCTGGCGGAGGTCGGGCTCGATCCGAGCTATGCGGACAAGTACCCGCACGAATTCTCCGGCGGCCAGCGCCAGCGAATCGGGATCGCG
>JANLXK010000355.1:0-4377 GCA_031365045.1 Gemmatimonadota bacterium
GGCGAGCAGGGTCTCGAACACATCCTTGGGCCACATCCCCGCTTTCGGTTCGTCCTTCGCGGCGGCGGCGCGATGCGCCTTGGTGAGTGCGACGGCATCGGCGAGCGAAATACGGTGGTCTTTCTTCGGTGGGAACGGCATAAGGACTCCTTTGAGGGAAGCGGTCAGAGGGACAAACAAGCTGCCACTTCCTCGAACCGAAGGACAACTGTAAAGGAATCGAACCTATCAACGTTGATAGGGTGCTCAAGCTAGCGAACTCCGTCAATCACGGTGGCCTAACACATTGTGGCTATTCATTTTACGAGACACGAACGTCCGGGAGATCACCTGCGCACCCCGGGCGTCTGTCAAAAAACTCGACAGCGCTATTGCTTGCCGAAATGAGGATTCTCGATGAGGCCGATGAGGTTCCCCCAGGGATCGGCAAGGGTCGCGACCTTGATCCCTTCGCCGACCTCCTTCGGTTCTTCCATCACTTTGGCGCCGATCTGCTTCAGATGCGCGAAGGCGACGGCGATATCGGCGACGCCCCAGTACGCGACCGTGCCGCCCGGTCCGTTGGGCGCGACGCTCAGGTCGGGGTCGAGGCCGAGTTCGAAGCCGTTGATGTTGAAGCCGACGTAGAACGGCTCGTCGAAGTAGGGGGCGACGCCCGAGGCCTTGGTGTAGAACGCCTTGGCCGCCTCGAGATCGGGGACCGCGTACTTGACGGTGTAGGCGCCGCGGAAGTGGGTGGTCATGGATACACCTCTACACGGATGGCAACTGCGGAGCAGGAACCCAGGAAGCCCAAGAACCCTCGATGGTTCGATGACGCTGCTGTTTTCTTGGGTTCCAGGGATTCCTGGGTTTCTGTTCCCGTTGGGCTCAGTGTTACCTCCGATTCAGACCTTCCAAGATCTGAGCTCGGTCCAGTTCTCCCGCGACGGAGTGATCCCTTCGGGAAAGTCCCGGCCGAGGTCGGCGCGGAAGCGGGCGGTGTGCTCGGTCAGGTACCGGTCGAGATCGGCGCGCACCGCCGCGTGATAGACTGTGCGGAATGCGCCCGAGTCGGCGCGGTCGAACCGGATGTCGAGGAAGCACCCGGTGGCCAGGATCTCGGGGATATGCTTGGCGATGAAGTAGCGTTCGAACGCGTCGCGCAGGTCGGTGCGGACCAGGACGGTCACTTCGTATCGGATCATGAGTAGAAAGCTAATGAGCTCATCAGCTTGCCGGCGTCACCACCCCCGTCTTCTTCGCCATGTGATTCATCATCCGGACCACGAGGAAGACCGCGACGGCCATGATGGCGAAGTTGACCAAGGTGTTGACGAAGGCGCCGATCCGGAGCATCACCGCGGGGGCCTCGCCCTGGGCGGCGCGGAGGGTGATGGCGATATTGGAGAAGTCCACGCCGCCGATCAGGAGACCGAGCGGTGGCATCATCACGTCATCGACCAGGCTCTTCACCAGCCCGCCGAAGGCGCCGCCGATCACGATGCCGACGGCCAGCTCCACCATGTTGCCGCGCAGCGCGAATTCCCTGAACTCCTTGACGATGCTCATGGGCACCTCAGTGAGAAGTGAGAAGTGAGAAGTGAGGAGTGAGGAGTGAGGAGTAGGGGGTGAGAAGTAAGGAGTGTCGTTCCAAGATGTCGCCATCCCGGTCCGACCGCCACTCACCCCAGTCCCTACCTTTTCACTCCTCACTCCTCACTCCTCACGCTCTAAAACGTGACCTGTAACCCCGTCTGCAAGATCGTGTCGGTGTCCTTGAACCCCAGGGCCGGTTCGTGGTCGTACTTGATGGTGTACTTGGTCTGGAGCGCGGTGTGGGAGGAGATCGGCGCGACCACCTCGACGAGGGAGTTGATCCGCATGTCCGCGGCGTCGCGGAGGTTCGGCAGGAGCTCGACCCCACCACGCACAAACGTGGTCGGCTTGAAGTTGTGGCGATACTCCCCGGCGAAACGGGCCGAGAAGAAGTTCGACACCAGGCGAGCGGTCGAAAGCTGGTTGGTGCGGGCGAGACCGGCCTCGACCTTGGCCTGGTCGCTCGGGATGTCCACCAGGAAGGCCGACATACCGGCGGAGTAGGTGTACCGTTCCGCGAGACCCGAGAAGCGATTCCGGTCGAAGCCCCACGATCCGTACGCGCCGATGAAGGGGGAGAAGGCGAAGTCGGCCTTGAAGCCCGCCTGATAGCTCTCGGCCTTCACCTCACCGCTGTTCTTCCCGTAGATCAACCCGGCATACTGGGTGAAGGTCCACCGCCAGCCGGGCCGCAGGATGACCTGCTCGGCGAACCCCGTGGTCGTGAGTTCGGTGTTGCCGGTCTGGTTGATGAAGGAGAGGTCGGTCGAGAACTCGAACGGCCGGGTCTCTGGTCCCCCCTGAGCGGCGAGGGGAGATAGCCCGAGCAGGCTAGGGAGCGCGAGCGTGAGAAGTTGGGAGCGATGATTCATTGGGCGCACAATTTGGCGGAGGAGGCCTTGGGATGTCCAGCCGCGGAACTATCCCACTACGTTTCTCGTAGGAACATCAAGACCCCATGACAACCTTTCCGTCCCCGGAGTTCATCACACTCCAACGCGCCGTGGCCGGCCGCTATTCCCTCGACCGGGAGCTCGGTCGCGGAGGAATGGGGATCGTCTACCTGGCCCGCGACGTGGCGCTCGAGCGACCGGTCGCGATCAAGCTCCTCCCGCCTTCGCTCGCCGCTCTTCCAGGATCCCGCGACCGCTTCGTCCGCGAGGCCCGGACTGCGGCCGGGTTGGCCCATCCGCATATCGTCCCCATCCACGCGGTCGAGCAGATCGGCGACTTGGTCTTCTTCGTGATGGAGTACATCCCGGGCGAAAGCCTCGGCGAACGGGTGCGCCGCACCGGTCCCCTCTCGGTGGACGACGCGACCCGGATCCTCCGCGAGGTGGCGTGGGCGCTGGGGCACGCGCACGGCCGCGGCGTGATCCATCGCGACATAAAGCCCGACAACATCCTCCTCGAAGCGGGTACCGGGCGCGCGCTCGTCACCGACCTCGGCATCGCCCACGCCGAAGGCACGGTGGTGAGCGGCTCGGCGGGGACCCCGCACTACGTCGCACCTGAGCTCCTGGCGGGTGGAGCACCCAGCGCCGCGAGCGATCTCTACGCGCTGGGTGCCACCGCATGGGTCGCGCTGACCGGCAAGCGGCCGTTCGAAGGGATGGAAGGGGCGGCCCTCATCGCCCAGCAGGCGCACCAGGGGGCGCCGTCGATCGCGACCGCCACGCCGCGACTGACGCCGAAGCTCGCCGCGGCGATCGACCGTACCCTCGAGCGCGACCCCGCCCGCCGCTGGCCCGACGCCGAGTCGTTCGCGACCGAACTCGGCGCGACCCAGGCGCTCCGGGTGATGGTGCCGGCACCGCTCCGACGCTTCGTGCTGGAGGGACGCTCGCTCTCCGAGCAGGCGGCGTTCGGTCTGGTCGGGGCCGCCGCTGCCGAGGCGGGGTTGATCTTGTTGTACGGCTTCAACGACCTTGCGGGGTACATCTTCCATCCCCTGGCGATCCTCCTCGGGATGTTCGGACTCCTGCGACTCGCAGAGGTCGTGGCCCAGGCGCGGGAATTGGTGGGGCAGGGGTGGGGTCAGGGAGCTGCCGCCGCGGCGGATCGCGCCGAGACTGTGGAGAGCGGGCCGACGCTCGGCTTCGCGGTTGCACCGCTGCGGCATCCCAAGGTGATCATCACCGTCGGACTCCTGAAGACCGTCGCCGCAGGGCTGGTAGTGAAGTTCTGGACCGGGAACGACGTGGTGAGCATCGTCGCGGCGGCCGCGATGATCCTGCTCCCGGCGCTCACCGCGGTCCAGGTCTGGCGGCTGCACACCGAAGGACGCCCAACGCTCTGGTCACGGATGGTGTCGGGGCGGGTCGGAGAGTGGCTCTTCCGGATCGCGGGGATCGGACTCGCCAAGCGCTGGGCCGCGCCGATCCCGGGGGAACCGACGGCACTCGCCCTCGGCCAGTCGATCGAAACGCTCTACGCCGCGCTTCCCGAAGCGCACCAGAAGCGGCTGGCGGAGGTCCCCGACCTCGCGGCTCGGCTGCAGGTCCGGGCATTCAGCGCCGGCGCCGAACGGACGCCGGCGGTGGCGGCGCTGGAGACGCTCCGGCTCGACATCCTGCGGCTGCAGGCGGGGACGATCGCGGAGCCGGAGCTGACAGCCGACCTGGACGCGGTGCGGAAGTTGGGGGAAGAGGTCGACCGAGTGGTCGCGGCGACGGTGGAGGTTGCGAAGCGGACCCGCTAGTCCGATGTCATCCCGAGCAGAGCGAGGGATCTACTGAACGCTCGGTAGATCCCTCACTTCGTTCGGGATGACAGCCCGGGTCGATCAGCCAGTGACGC
>JANLXK010000363.1:0-1225 GCA_031365045.1 Gemmatimonadota bacterium
GGCGACCGTCCCTACCTGGGCGAGGCCCAGCTCCAGTGGTTGATCGACGCGCTCGCCACCAGCCGCGCCACTTTCAAGATCGTCGCGTTCGGGGGGCAGGTGCTCAATCCGGCGACGGTCTGGGAGAACTACGCCACCTACCCCGCGGAGCGGCAGCGGCTGCTCGACCTGCTGGCGCAGGAGCAGGTGAAGGGTGTGGTCTTCCTGTCGGGGGACCGGCACCACACCGAGCTCACCCGGATGGAGCGGCCGGGCACCTACCCGCTCTACGACCTGACCGTCTCCCCCTTGAGCGCCGGAGTGTCGGCGCCTTCGGCCGAGGAACACAATCCCGGTCGGGTGGAGGGGACGCTGGTGAACGCGCGGAACTTCGCCACCCTCGACTTTTCGGGGCCGGCGGCGGCACGGGTGATGACGATGCGGGTGTTCGACGAGGCCGGGAAAGAAGTCTGGAACCGCGCGATCACGGCGGCGGAGCTGGGGACCACGTCGGTGAGGTCGGATCGATAGACCTCACCCCCCGACCCCCTCTCCCGTCGGACCTCACCCCCCGACCCCCTCTCCCTCTGGGAGAGGGGGGGCAACAACGAGGCTCAGAGGCCGGAGACGGGCAAGAGCCAGTGGATCGGATACCGGTAGAACACAGGCTCTGCCACGGCGCCGGCGGCGTCGGCCACGAGGGAACGCTTCAACTCAGCCGGCATGGTGCGGTCGATGGCGCGGGCGAGGCGGCGGAAGGCCGGAAGCTTCGTCTTGAGACGGCCGAGTCGGACCTCGTCACAGGCACCGAAGAGGACCCACCAGTGGCGGCCATCCTCCTCCCGCTCGAGCAGGTCGACCGGGAAGAGGTTGCAGATGAGGGGCCGGTCGAGGTAGGCCGAGCACTGGAAGGTCTCGGGGGCGTAGAAGGGACACTTGCATCCGACCCGGTTGAGCCGAGTGGCCGCGCCCTCGCCGTAGGTGCGGAGGCCCAGTCGCTCGGCGCCGACCTGCTCACGGGGCGTCAGGTAGACGAGGCTCCGTTCGCACTTCTCGCAGGTGGGGCAGTGGGTGTAGTTGGTCATCAGCTCCGCGTAGCCGGGGAGGGTCTTGAGCGTGGCGACGAACGGGTCGGGGAGGGCGCGCAGGCGGGGCATACGGAAGTCTACAAAGCTGGCGCCGAAGATTCGACGGGCAGTGGCGAGGAAACCCCAAAACCCCGAAGTTTGTCACCGACGCCGGTCGG
>JANLXK010000413.1:0-2348 GCA_031365045.1 Gemmatimonadota bacterium
GAGAACTCCTTCACCAGCTACGCGGTGGCGGTCGCCCGACCGGATGACTCCCTCAGGATCCCGACCCTCAATCTGGCACACGATTGGCGGAATTCCGCCGGCATCACCTTCCAGCCGCTGGGGATGCTCACGCTGGACGGAAGCCTGCAGAGCACACGCGACCTGCGGCATTACAGCGACAGCACCTCCCTGGGCCGCCTGGTCGAGGCGGAGCGACGGGAGTTCCTCGGGCTCGACGTCGGGGTCGAACGCGATCGCCAGCTCGGCACCAGCATGGCACTCACCCCGCGGCTGGCGACCTGGTTCCGGCCGCGCTATCTCCGGAGCAGCAATTTCAACCTGACGCGGAGCCTCACCAGTCGCGATCCGGTCCGGGCCGAGGGCGATTCCGGGGCGTTCCTGCTCCCGCAGACCTACAACAACCTGCAGCGCAACGAACTCGCGGCCGCGGTCGATCTTGATCGGGTCGCCAGGCTGATCGCCGGCGATTCGACCCCGGTGGCCCGGTTCCTCAGGCGACTGCGGCCGCTGGACGGCTCGCTGCGGCAGACCCGCACGTCGACCTTCGACCTCGCCACCTTCGATCCCGGCCTGGGCTACATGCTGGCCCTCGGCGGGCCCGGGGCCTTCCGGACGCAAAGCGGGGAGTTCGCCCTCAGCACGGCGGAGGTGAACGAAGCGCGCCTCGCCGGCGCGGCCGAGCTTCCCGGGGGGCTGACCATTTCGCTCAGCACTTCCGAGATCCTGACCCGGCGATCGAACCGGGTGGGGGACACCTTCTCCGAGTTCGAGACCCGCCAACGGGAATGGCCCCAGGGCTCGCTCCGGTGGAGCCAGGTGATCCGGCGGGGGCCGATCGCGCTCCTGACGTTCGGAGGGGCGATCAGTCGCCGGGAAGGGAGCACGAGGACGCGGAGCGCCGTCGGCGACGTGCTGGGGCGGACGGTCAGCGAGAGCTACGCTCCGGACATGCTCCTGGGATTCCGGAACGGACCCACCGCCAACGTCTCCTTCACCCGCACCGCCCAGGTGAACGAGAACAACGCCAATCGGACCGAGAGCGGGAACGACCAATGGAGCGCCACGGTGTCGCACAGCCTCCGCCTTCCGGTGAGCCTCAGCGCCTCCCGCCGGTCGCTGCGCGCCTCGGTCTACGGCCAGCAGCTCCGGAGCCAGACCTGCCTCCGGCTGGCCTCGGCAGCGACGGAGGGGTGCCGGACCGTGGCCGACATCCATCGCCTGACCCTCAACGGCGGCCTCACCACGGAAGTATTGTCCTCGGCCGAGGGGGGAGTGAACTTCCAGTACGTGGCCAACGACATCCGGCACCTGAACCAGCGGACCACCCAGCTCTCCATCGTGATGAGCCTCCGGGTGCAACTCTCCACCGGTGACCTGCGATGACCTCGCGCCTCCTCCTCAGACTCCTGCCGCTCACCGCCGCGCTGGCGTGCGCCTCCTCCGCGCCCCCGCCTCCGCGGGAGTTCGACGGACAGCAGGCGCTCGAATACGCCCGCGCGCAGCTGGCGTTCGGGAACCGGATCCCCGGGAGCGTCGCGGCGCGGCGGATGGGAGATTGGCTCGACTCGATCCTCCGGACGCGGGCGGATACCGTGATTGTGCAGGCGTGGGACCACGTGGCGCTGGACAAGAAGAAGCTCCCGCTCCGGAACTTCCTGGCGCGCTTCAAGCCCGCCGCCACCACGCGGGTGCTCTTCTTCGCCCACTGGGACACCCGTCCCCGCTCGGACGGGCCGAACTCCACCGACAGCACCGCACCGGTGCCCGGCGCCGACGACGGAGCGTCGGGGGTCGCCGTCCTGCTCGCCATGGCCGACGCGCTGCACGCCAAGGCGCCGGCGATCGGGGTCGACCTCCTCTTTGTCGACGGTGAGGACTACGGCGACTTCTTCGCGAGCGGCACCCCCGACGTCCTCATCGGCGCGCGCTGGTATGCCGACCATCCGGTGGCTCCGCTGCCGAAGTACGCCGTGCTGCTCGACATGGTCGGCGACAACACACTGCAGATCCACCAGGAAGGGTTCTCGCTCAGCGCCGCCCCAGCGGTGGTCGAGAAGATCTGGGGGATGGCGGCCCGGCTCGGCTACAGCTCGACCTTCATCGACGGGGCGGGGGGCCAGATCACCGATGACCACGTCGAGTTCCACCGCGTGGGCATCCCGGCGGTGGACGTGATCGACATCGACTATCCCTGGTGGCACACCAAGGATGACACCATCGACAAGATCAGCGCCGGCTCGCTGCAGATCGTGGGCGACGTGATGCTGGCGGTGGTGAGGGAGGAGCGGTAGGGCAGGTGCTGCGTGCTGGGTGCTGGGTGCTGGGTG
>JANLXK010000423.1:0-3708 GCA_031365045.1 Gemmatimonadota bacterium
CGTGAACACGCTCGTGCGACAGGCGCTACAGGAGTCGGCCGCAGAAGCCGTGTACGGGATCGACCGGAGGTGCGGGCCCCCCTGAATGTGCGGAGTGCGGAGTGCAAGGTGCGAAGTGCGGGGTGGCGGCGGTGAGAGCTCCGCGCAGGATTAGCTTTAAGTAATGAGCCCCGCACCTCGCACATTGCACTTCGCACTGGTGGCGCTCCTCACCGTCGTCGGGTGTCGAGACACCTTCTACCCCCTCAAGAACCGGATCACCCCGGGGATCGATCCCTTCGTCGTTTTTGTGGCCGATGGCCAGATGGGAGCGGGGGAGCTCTGGGCGGGACAGGCGGGAGGTGGCTCGGTCTACCAGGTGACCTACACTCTCGCCGACGAAGACGCCCCGGCGCTCTCGCCGACCGGGGGGGTGCTGGCGTTCACACGCGGGGCGACCCGGGACGACAGCGTCGGGCGCCACATCTGGTTCATGAACCTGGTGAGCGGGAACGAGCGTGAAGTCGCCGCCCTCCCTGAAGGCGCCGTGCCACTGTCGTTGGCGTTCTCCGTGGACGGCACGACGCTGTATGCGCGGACGAGCAAAGGACTCTGGTCTCTCAGTGCCCCGCCCGGCGCCGCGGCGCCCCAGCGCCTCCGCGGCCCCGATTCCCTGCGTGCTGACTCCGCGCTCACGGTCTACCTCGGCGATCCCCGCTACGCTCGCATCGGCCCCTGCGTGAAGCGCGCGGAGACACTGTGTGCGTTCCCTCCCGGACTCGAAGAAGCCTCCCTGCAGGAGGGAGGCTTCGACCCGGTGCACTGGGGGGCGGACAGCGTCGGGTATTTCGTGGGCGACCAGCTCCTCGTCCGCGCCGGCGGTGGTGGCCGGGTGCGTGCCGTGACGTGGGCGCGAATGCCCGCCGGTCCGCGCCGGCCTACGTACGCGCCGGCGGCGCCGTCCCACCCCTGAGGGCGATCGCGTCCCACGCGGCCTCGAGCGTCAGCTGGGTCTGGGGATGATCCGCGGCCCACTCCGCCGCGCTCACCCGCCACATCGCATAGCCCACCAGCGCCAGCCAGACCCCGCCCCAGAGTTCCGCAGGGCCCGGGCGGACCATCCCGTCCGACTTCCCGCTCGCCATGATGTGCTCCAGCCCGGTGCGGAACTCCCGCGCCGTTTCCCGGCTCTTCTCGTCCAGGAAGCGTTCGTCACCGCGCGCCAGGAACATCCGGGCGAGCCCCGGATCTTCTGCGGCGCCGGCCACCAGCGCCTGCGAGAGTCGCATCAACCGGTCGCGCGCGCTGGCACCGCGCTCCGCATCGAGATCCTTCGCCAGCTTTCCGGCCCATCCTTGGGCCAGACGATACACTTCATTGAGCAGCTCCTCTTTCCCCGAGAAATGCCGGTAGATCGTCCCTTCGGCGACTCCCGCCGCCGCCGCGATGGCCGTGGTGGTCGTGCCCCGGAATCCGACCGTCGTGAACAGCTCGAGGGCGGCCCGGATGAGGCGGGCACGCGTCGCGTCACCATCGCGCCGCGGGGGGGCGGGTGGGGTGCCGGAGGGGGAAGGGAGGGGAGAAGTCATCGATTCCTTAACAATAGTGAATCAAGTTGTATGCGCCCCTCCGCGGGGGTATTTTGCGACGCCTTTTCGACCCATTCCTGGCCGTTGGAGCGCCGATGAATATCCTGGTACTGGGGGCCGGCCTGCAGGGCTGCGCCGCCGCTTACGACCTGCTGCAAGTCCCTTCGGTGACGCGAGTTACGCTCGCGGACCTGAACCCCGGCCGGCTCCCGAAGTTCCTCCAGAAGGACTGGGGTGGGCGCCTCAAGCCGCTCACGCTCGACGTGAAGGACCCCGCGGCCGTCAAGGAGGCCATGACGGGCATGCAGGCGGTCCTCTCCGCCCTCCCATATTACTTCAATGGACCGATGGCGGCCGCTGCGGTCGAGGCCGGGGCGCATTTCTGCGACCTCGGTGGCAACACCGAGATCGTGCTCCAGCAGAAGAAGCTGGACAAGGCGGCCAAGGCCAAGGGGCTCTCGATCATCCCCGACTGCGGCCTCGCGCCGGGGATGGTCAACATCCTCGCGGCCGAGGGGATCCGCCGGTTGGACAAGGTCGAACGGGTCAAGATCTACGTCGGGGGACTGCCGCAGCATCCGGAACCGCCGCTCAATTACCAGATCGTCTATTCGCTCGAGGGGGCGCTCGACTATTACACCACGCCGTCGTCAGTGCTCCGCGGCGGGAAAAAGGTGGAGGTCGATGCCCTGAGCGAGCTGGAGGACATCGAGTTCCCGAAGCCGATCGGCACGCTCGAGGCGTTCCACACCGCGGGCGGGATCTCCACGATGCCGATGAGCTTCGAGGGGAAGATCGACACGATGGAGTACAAGACGCTCCGGTATCCGGGGCACGTCGCCATCATGCGCCCCATCCGGGAGCTCGGCCTCCTCGACAACACTCCGATCCTCGTGAAGGGGCAGATGGTCGTCCCGCGCGACGCCTTTATCGCCGCCGTGACACCGAAGCTCCACAAGCCCGAAGGGCGCGACCTCGTGGCACTCCGCGTCGAGGTCAGCGGCACCAAAGGGGGAAAGAAGCACCAGACCACCTGGCAGCTGGTCGACAAGTACGACGAGAAGACCGGGATCACTGCGATGATGCGGACCACCGGGTATTCGCTCGCCATCACGGCCCTGATGCAGGCCGACGGTCGGGTGCAGGGGAAGGGCGTACTGACCCCCGACGAGGCGATGCCGGCCGCGACCTATATCGCCGAGCTCGCCAAGCGGGGCGTGAAGATCGAGGAAGTCTGAGAGGGTAGGAAGGTACGATGGGAGGAAGGGAGGAAGCGTCCGACCTCTGGACCCGCTTCCTACCTTCCTCTCTTCCTACCTTCATACCTTTTTCATCGTCCGTTGGGAACCCTCCTGCGTTCTTGAAGGTATGACCACGATGACCCCAGTCACCCCCGCGATCGACCTGGCCACGGCCTGGGACGGCGCGATGTCGTTCGACGACTTCGTGTCGGCCGCCTCGGCCGAACACCGTCCCCTTTGGGAGTCCATCCGCCGTACTCACCGGACACCCGAGTGGGCAAGGACCACCACCCTGCCCCCCGGTACCCGGCTGCTCGCGCTCGCCGCCGACTGGTGCGGCGATGCGGTGAACACGCTGCCGGCCCTGTCCAAATGGACGGAGGCGATCGGCGTGGAGCTGCGGCTCCTGGATCGGGACCTGTGGCCCGAGGTCATGGACCACTACCTCACGGACGGGGCGCGCGCCATCCCGATCGTCATCGCCCTCGACCCCGAGTTCAAGGAACTGGGCCACTGGGGGCCCCGTCCGAGCGAGTTGCAGGCATGGGTGATGGCCCACAAGGACACGATGGACAAGGCGGAGCGCTACAAGGAGGTCCGACGCTGGTACGCCAAGGACCGCGGCGCGACCGCGATCCGGGACATCGTGAATGCAGTAAGGAGTAAGGAGTAAGGAGTAGGAAGTGAGGGGCAAGAAGTAAGGGGGATCGCCGCAAAGTCATGCCGGCAGTCCCCCTTCTCACTCCTCACTCCTCACTCCTCACTCCTCACTCCTCACTCCTCACTCCTCACGTTGTCAGAACATCCAGCTATTCCCCAGGGTGAACACGAACCCGTCCGGCCCTTCCGCGAAATTGAAGGTGTAGACCCCCGTCTGCATCAGCCGCAGGTAGAACCCG
>JANLXK010000427.1:0-1254 GCA_031365045.1 Gemmatimonadota bacterium
GTCATTCGCGAGACGCGAATGACTCAATGGGAGACCTGACCCCACTGGAGCAGCGCGAACGCGTTGGTGATCATGTGGGCGAGAATCGGCGCGACTAAACCTCCGGTGCGCCGGCGCAGGAAGAGCAGGGCGTACCCGAAGACGAGGTAAGCCGGGAGGAACGCCGGGATCCCGTGGATCGCCGCGAAGGCGAGCGAGCAGACGAGTCCTGCCCCGCCCGGACCGAGCTTGGCGGTGAACGTGTCCTGGAGACGTCCGCGGAAATACATCTCTTCGACAATGGGAGCCAGGACCGCCGCCCAAAGGAGCAGCGCGGATTCCGGAAGCAGGCCACGCAGCATCGCGGCGACGTCGGGCGGCACGATGCCGACCCTCTCGAGCGCCAAGCCGTAGAGCCCGTTGAACGCCAGGAGCGAGGCTCCGCCCGCCGCGCCCCACAAGACGGCGCGTCGATCGATACGAAACCAGCCGGCCAGTTTCTCGAGCTCGGTGCGGACGACATGGATGCCGACGAGAGCGTGGAGCCCGAACAACGCCGCGGCCGGCGCCACGGCGGCCAGCCGCCCACCTCGGCCTGCCAGGAAGCTCGCGGTCAGAATCGTAGCCGCAAACGCGCCGAGCAGCCATGCCCCTTCCTCGGCGAGAAACTTCCCCAAGCCAGGGCGCTGTGGATCGTCCGGCGAGACGCTCTCTATAATCCCCGCTTCATCCGGTCGCATGCGGGAAGAAGTACACCGAAAGGAAGGCCATGGCCAAGCTCATCACGCCCCGATCCGAGGATTACTCGCGGTGGTACACCGACGTCGTGACCCAGGCCAAGATGGCGGATTACTCTCCTGTCAAAGGGTGCATGGTGATCCGGCCCCACGGGTACGCCCTCTGGGAAAATATGCAGAAAGTCCTGGACGGGATGTTCAAGGACACCGGGCATCAAAACGCGTACTTCCCGCTGTTCATTCCGAAATCGTTTCTGGCGAAGGAGGCGGAGCACGTCGAGGGGTTCGCCAAAGAGTGCGCGATCGTCACGCACACCCGCTTGAAGTCGGTGACGATCGACGGGAAGACCGAACTGGTCCCCGACCCCGAAAGCGCGCTCGAGGAAGAGTTGATCATCCGTCCCACCAGCGAGACGATCATCTATTCGATGTTCGCGAAGTGGGTGCAGTCGTATCGCGACCTCCCGCTTTTGATCAACCAGTGGGCCAACGTCGTCCGGTGGGAAATGCGCACGCGTCTGTTCTTGCGCACGACCGA
>JANLXK010000452.1:0-4451 GCA_031365045.1 Gemmatimonadota bacterium
GGGGTGAGGGGGCCCGCGGTCGAGATCTCGACTGGGGGCCCCCTCACCTCTTACCCCTCACCCCTCACGCTTCTGGTTCGACCACCACCGCCGTCCCATAGCACAGCACCTCGGTCGCTCCCGGGATGATCTCGTTGGCGACGTAGCGCACGCCGATCACGGCGTTGCCTCCGGCCGCGTGGGCCTGGAGCAGCATCGTATGGAACGCCTGGGCCCGTGCCCGCTCGGCCAGTTCGGTGAACATCGTGATGTTCCCACCCCCGAGGGTCTGGAGTTTCCCGAACAGGGTGCCGATGATCGACCGAGAGCGCACCACCACGCCGCGCACCACCCCCAGGGATTCCACGATGATGTAGCCGGGGATGTCGAAGCCGGTGGTCGTCATTTCGTGGGGGACTTCGTCGGCCTGGGTGCGGATGGGGAGTGGCATCGGAAAGGCTCCTGGGAAAAGTGCCGGCGAGTGGCGGGGTCGGGGACCGCGGGAGGCAACGCTAGGCGCCGACCGAGGCCCCCGACCCTGCCACCAGCTACCGTAGCTGCTATATTCTATACGCCCCAGGTCCGAAGGGCGCCGGCGCGTGAATCGCGTCAGGACCTCGCCGGTAGCAGCGCTAAGCGATGTCCGGTGCAGCTTCGGGGTGCCTGGGGTACTTCTTTTTGGTGACCTGTGAGAAGTGACCTGTGACCGGGCCCCGGTCGCGGCCCTCGCGGCCCGGTCACTTGTCACCGGTCACTGGTCACCTCCGGAACCTCCCCATGGCACTGGCCCTCGCCCGTAAATACCGTCCCCGTACCTTCGGCGACCTGCTCGTGCAGGATCACGTCGCCCAGGTGTTGCGGGGCGCGGTCACGTCCGGGCGGGTCGGTCACGGCTACCTCCTCACCGGGCCGCGCGGCGTCGGCAAGACCACCGCGGCCCGGATCCTGGCGATGGCGCTCAACTGCGAGCGCAAGCAGGACGCGGTGGCCCCCGGTGAGCCGTGCGGCCAGTGCCCCACCTGCGAACGGATCTGGAACGGCTCGGCCAACCTCGACGTGGTCGAGATCGACGCCGCCAGCAATCGCGGCGTGGACGACGCCCGCGACCTCCGCGAGCGGGCAATGTACGCCGCCTCGACCGAAGCGCACTACAAGGTCTACATCGTCGACGAAGCGCACATGCTCACGCGCGAGGCCTGGAACGCGCTCCTCAAGATCCTCGAGGAGCCGCCGCCGCGCGTGGTCTTCGTCTTCGCCACCACCGAAGTGCAGAAGATCGCCAACACCGCCGCCCCGGTCCTCTCACGGCTGCAGCGGTTCGACTTCCGGCGCATCGGTCCCGCCGCCATCCACGAGCGGCTGACGCACGTGGTCCAGGCCGAGAAACTCCAGGTCGACGACGATGCGCTGACGCTGATCGCGCGTTTCGCCGACGGCGGGATGCGTGACGCCCTCTCGGTGCTCGACCAGTGCATCAGCTTCGGCGGGGGACCCGTCACCGCGGCCCAGGTCCGTGAGACCCTCGGCCTGGTGGCCGACGAGATCTACGCCGAGGTCCTCGGCTGCGTGGTCGACCGCGTTCCGGCGCGAGTCTTCGCCATTGTCGATCGCGTCACCGGCGCCGGTGCCGACCTCGGCGAGTTCCTCTCCGGGTGCGAGGACGCGCTCCGCGCCCTCCTGATGGTCCAGCTCGGCGCCCGCCCCGAAGGGCTCACCGACGGATTCCGGCAGATGCTGGAGAGCTTCAAGCTGCGGCTCCAGCCGGGCGACCTCCTCCGGATGCTCAAGCTGGCCGGCGAGGCCGAGGGCGCGGTGCGCCGGAGCGGCAACCAGCGCCTCGCGGTCGAGACCCTGCTGCTCCGCTGGGCGATGATGGACCGGGTGGTGGACCTGGAGAAGGTGCTGGCAGGCGGGAGTGGGCCCGTGGGCCCGGCGGCCAGTGGGCCAGGCAAGACGGCCAGTGAGGCTCCCGCGCAGGGGGCGGGGAACTGGCGTGCCCTCGTGCCGAAGCCAGAAGAGCCTGTCGCGTCGAAGGCGGCCTCGGCATCGGTACCGAATGCCACCCAGCACCCAGCACCCAGCACCCAGCACTCCACTCCAGGCATGGAATTCTCCCTCGTCGCCCTGAAGGCGGTCTGGCCCCAGATCGTCGAGGCGGTCAAGGCCGACAAGCGGCTGCTTGGCGGTGCCCTTGCGGACACCGTGCTCGTCGAAGTGGCCCCCCCGATCGTGGCAGTGGCGCTCAAGGAGAACAACCAGATGCACGCCGAGACCCTCCAGCGGCATCGGGACGTGGTCGAACGGATCATCGGGGAGCGGGTCGGGGCCCCGGTCCAGCTCGAAGTGCGCCCCCCGGCGGACGGCAGCGGGGCGGAGGCGCCCCGCCCTAAGCGCCGCACCGACGCCTCCGACCGGGCCGACCGGCTGCAGGCGCTCCGGGCCAAGGACCCCGCCCTCGATGCCGCCGCCGAGGCGTTAGATTTGGAGCTGACGGACTAGGCCCGCTTCCTTGCCCCCCGGCTAGGGGGGGCCTAGTTTCCCCGGACTCAGGCACGGCGTTCGATGGCGGATCTCCAGCAGCTTTTCCAGTTCGGCCCGGTGGCCCAGGGTCGTCTGCAGCAGATACAGTCGGACCTCGCGGGTCTCACGGTCGAGGCCACGGCGGGGGGCGGGATGGTGCGGGTCACGGCCGACGGTCGCGGGCAGGTGCGCGGCGTCTGGATCGACCCGGCGGTCTTCGTCGAGCGGGACGCCGACTTCCTCAGCGAGCTGGTGCTCGCCGCGGTGGCCGAGGTCCAGCGCAAAGCGGCCGACGCGGCCCAAGCCGAGCTCGGGCGCGGCGCCCCGTCCCCCCTGCCATTCGTGCCCTGACCGGGTGAGCGCGCTCGACGACCTCGTCTCCGAGTTCGCGCGCCTCCCCGGCATCGGCCGGAAGACGGCCCAGCGGCTCGCGTTCCACCTCCTTCAGCAGCCCAGTGCGCAGCTCGAGCGGTTGGCCGAGACTCTCCGGACGGTCGGGGAGAAGGTCCGACCCTGCCAGGAGTGCGGCAACCTCGCCGAGGGCGACACCTGCGACATCTGCCGCGACGTGCGGCGCGACCCTGCGGTGATCTGCGTGGTCGAGGAGCCGGCGACGGTGCTCGCGGTCGAGCGGTCCGGCGGCTTCAAGGGACGGTATCAGGTCCTCGGCGGACGGCTCGCTCCGCTCGAAGGGATCGGCCCCGATCAGCTCCGCACCGGCCCGCTGCTCGCGAAGGTGAAGGGTGGGGGAGTGCGCGAGGTGATCCTCGCGACCAACCCCTCGATCGAGGGCGAGGCCACGGCGACGTGGCTGGCCGAGCTGGTCTCCGCCCCGGGCGTGAAGGTGACCCGGCTGGCGCGTGGGCTCCCGATGGGGGGCGACTTGGATTACGTAGATGGCGTGACGCTGGCCCATGCCCTTTCCGCCCGACAGGAGGTCTGATGCGGCGTTCGCGCGGGATGCTGTTCTTCGGGGCCGCGGTGGTGGGTGTGGCGACGGGCTGGGTGCTCGCCGGCCGCCACATCCGGAAGCACCGCACGGCCCTGTTCAGCCCGCGGCCGCTGCAGCGCCTCTCCGCCCTGGCCGCCCTCGCGGCCGAGCCGAGCATCGCCAACGTGCGCCTGCTCCGTGATTACCTGGCCTGGGAGCCCCGCTCCCTCCTCCGTCGCCGCGCCCAGGCGTTGCTGACGCGGATGGAAGACGCCCTGCACGATCTCCAACCGGTGGAAGTCTGATGAGCGGTTCCGGCGCCTCGAGCTGGTCCTTCCGCGAGGAGGACTTCAAGAAGATCCAGGTCATCCTGGCCGCGTTCCTTCGGGAATCGACGGCCAAGACGTCCTTGATCGTGGACCGCACCGGCCAGTTGGTGGCCACGGTGGGCGAGAACCCCGCGTTCGACGCGGTGGCCTTCGCCTCGCTCACCGCGGCCGATTTCAGCGCCAATGACCAGCTCGCCAAGATGATCGGCGAGCCGGAGTTCGGGTCGCTCTTCCATCAGGGAGAGCGTGAATCGATGTATCTCGCCGATGTGGCACGCCGGGTCATCCTCGTCGTGCTCTTCGATAACCGCACGACCCTCGGCATGGTGAAGCTGCGCGTGAAGTCGACCGTCGGAGAACTTTCCCAGGTGTTCAACGACATGTTCACCCGCGGCACCGCGGGGACCGCCCAAGTAGAGACTGGATTCGTGGGCGAGGCGGAAGACGAGATCGACAAGCTCTTCGGCTGAGCACAGGAGACGACGACGCATGTCGATGATCAACTATGCCTCGCGCGAGATCAACTGCAAAATCGTGTACTACGGTCCGGGGCTCGGCGGCAAGACCACCAATCTCGAGTACGTGTACGGCAAGGTTTCGCCGAACACGCGCGGCAAGCTGATTTCGCTCGCCACCGAGACTGAACGCACGCTCTTCTTTGATTTTCTTCCCGTCGACAACGATATCGGCCT
>JANLXK010000464.1:0-3429 GCA_031365045.1 Gemmatimonadota bacterium
GACTTTCCCATCCGGCCCGGGAGGGTTCTTTCGGGTCGGTCGAATGCACCAGTTCGTAGGCGCCGAACCCGGTCCGATCGACGAAGATGTACCACAGATCCCGCGCCCCGGAAAAGCGCCACACCTGGTAGGGTGCGGCCAGGCCCATCTGTGCCCGCCGCAGGGTCTCGCTCGGTTCACCGTTCCGGATGAAGACCCGGCCCATGTCGGTCCGCCAGCCGGGGCGGGAGCCGCGCTGCGCGTCGGTGAAGCGTCGATCCGCTTCGGCGATCCTGGCGTAGAAGGCTTCGCGGACCTCGTTCTTGGGGGTGCCGGGGGTCGGGTCGCGCCCGGCCCAGAAACCCGCCAGAAAATTGCGCTTGGCGCTGATGCTGAGGTTGGGCGACCAGACCCCCAGTCGATCCTCGGCGGTGCTGACGTAGCTCAGCGGAGCGAACGCTTCATCCAGTTGTTCGGCGGACATGGCACCGAAGAATCCGGTGTCGCTCACCCGCCGGAATTCCCGGGCCCGGTTCTCCTGGGCCAGCGCGGATCCGAGGCTGCCCATCTGGAACGGTGCGCTCCGGACGATCGTGCGTCCTCCCACCAGCAGGGTGGCGTCGATCTGGTACTGCCCTTCCGGCAACCCGTCCAGGTCGAGTTGGCCCCGGACCACCCCGCCGCCAGCGCTCACCTGGACCGGCCGCGCCGGGAGCGACAGCACCCCGACCCCGGCGGCATCCCTGATCTCGAGCGTGAGCGTCCCGGAGTCGGCGCTCGCCGAATAGGCCTCGAGGTAGTAGAACAGCTTGGAACGATCGCCGAGCGGTGACAACTGGATGTCGGCCGAGGCGGTGAAGACCGTGTTGCCCCGCCTCAACTCGCCCGGCACCGGGATGGTATCCTCCGCGCTGGGCACCCGCATCCTTGGTGCGATCACCAGGTCGGAGCTCCCCGGGGCGTCGTCGAATCCCTGGAACGGCACCGACCGTTCGATCCGTGCTCCCGACACCGAGTCGTCGACGGTGAGCATGAGCCGGAACTGTCCCGGCGTCACCGCGAACTCGAGGATCTCGAGCCCGGTCGCTCCCGGGGCGTGGGCGGCAGAGGGCACCCGCTTGACCCAGGATTCCTGCATCAGGGTGAATCCGGTCGAATCCGCCACCCGCACGGTCACCCGGTAGCTCATCACCCCGTCTGGGCCGTTGGAGGTCGGGGTCAGGGCGATGTACGGGATCTGTACGAACGCCTTGACCAACGTCTGCCGGAACTCCGGGACCCAGAATCGTACCGCGCGCACCGTCAGCGCTGGAGCTGTCTGGCCGCCGAGGCCGGCGGGGGCGGTCATCACCAAGGCGGCCACCGCCGCCAGACATCGAAAGCGCTTCACGTCACATCCGTGACCGGGGAACGGACCGTCCGTTCCCCGATCCCAGCATCACCAGCCGAGGGTAACGCTGAAGAAGTTCGTCGGCCCGAGCACGCCCATGTACTTGATGGCATAGTCGAGGCCGAGATTGAAGTTGCCGGAGGCGAAGTTCAGACCGCCGCCGCCCGCGAGGCCCTGGAGCGCCGCCTTGTCGGAGATCGAGGTCGGCACCGCGCCGGTCAGCCCCTCGTCGGTCCCGTCGTTGGCGGCCGCGTGGGAGTAGCTGCCCCGGAGGGCCAGGCCGAAGCCCGTGCCGGAGATCCGGCTCCAGGCGTACTCGCCGCCCAGCGAGAAACCGGCCCGGTTGTTGTTCGGCTGGTTGAACTCGCCGAGCACCGACAGGCGGCGGGAAGTGGTGGTGAGGAGATCGTACCCGAGGCTGACCCGGAAGGTGGTCGGCAGCGGGAACGCCTTGGTCCGCAGGGTGCCCGGCTGGTCGGCCGTCGGGACCTCTTCCTCACCCGCCGGCTGGTCGTGCGGGACCGCGACGTTGAGCGCGGCGCCGGAGTAGTCGAGGCCGGCACCGAGGTTCGAGACGGTGAACCCCATCCGGATCGGCTTCTCGCCGAGCATCGCGTGGTACGTGGTGCCGAAATCCACCGCGAACGTGGTCCCGGTCGCGTCGCCCAGCTGGTCGCCGATGAACTTGGCCGTGATGCCGGCCGCGAACCGGTCCGAGAAGTTCTGCGCGAAGGTGAGCCCCGCGAAGGTCTCGGCGACGGAGTAGACGTTCCCCACACCGTCGGGGGCGTCCACCGTGTAGACCGGCTGGTCCTTGAAGCCGAAGGTCCCGATCTGCAGACCGAAGGCCTTGGAGCCACCCCCAAAGGGGAAGGCCACGCCGCCCCAGCTGTACCGGGTGCCGGCGATGTAGTCGTAGCTGCCGACCAGCACCTGGGGTCGGCTCATCAGGGCGAGGCCGGCCGGGTTGTAGTAGAGGGCGCTGACATCGTTCACCAGCGCGGAATAGGCATTGCCGAGTGCGGTTCCGCGCGCGCCGGCCCCGAGGAGGAGGAATTCCCCCGAGGTGGCCCCGAACGGAGTGTTGTCCGTCGAGACCTGAGGCACCTGGGCAGCGAGACCGGCGGGAAGACCCGCCAGTGCCAGAGCCAGGGCGCACCGCAGTGCGAATCGGTTGGTCATAGGTCCGTGATTCTCCGTGGTGCGGGGGCGGGCCACGAGGGCCCGCCCCCAGCCGTGGCTACTGCGCGAAGTTGTCGATCGTCATGCGTCCGATACGGCGTTGGCCGCTCGGCGATTCGATATGATAGAAGTACACCCCGCTGGCCACGACCTGGTTGTTCCGGTTCCGGACGTCCCAGTCGAGCGTCCCATCGAAGTTCGTCGCATTGTGCTCGAGCACCCGTACCAGCACGCCGCTCGTCGAGTAGATCCGGACGATCGCCTGGCTGGGCAGGTTGACGAACTTGATGATCTTGGCGCTCGGCGACCGCTCGAAGGAGTTCGTGACGTAGTACGGATCCGGCACCGTGTGGACCCGGGCCAGATCGGCCTTGGTCGTCTGGGTGACCGTCTGGTTCACGGTGTAGTTGAACACCACCTCGGCGCCCACGGCCGTCATCGGCCGGGAAGCGGAGATGAAGCGGTAGTTCGCTCCGTTGTTGCCGGCATTGCAGGTCGCGCAGCCGGTGCCGCCGCCGAAGACCGCGCCGGCGTAGGTCCGGAGGGTCCACTGAGCACCGGCGGCCGGGAGCACCGTCATGCCGCCGAAGAAGGTGATGGTGCCGGCGACGTACATCGAGAAGCCTTGGCCACCATTGTTGTTGGTCGTCGTCCGCACCGACCCGGCGTTGGCCGTCGACTGGTTGTTGCCGGCGCCGACCGCCACCGGACCCAGCAGCGCGGTCTTGCTCACCGCGTATTCGGTCCCTCCGGCGCACGGGAAGAAGCCCGCGCCACCGGCGATGAAGGTCTTGAACGGCTTGACGCAGGTCCAGTCGAGCGGGGTCAACGTCCCCGGCCGGCCGTCGTAGCTCCCGGCGGCCGTGGTGGCGGCCTGG